>JAITLH010000061.1 GCA_031277995.1 Deltaproteobacteria bacterium | reverse complement strand
ACCCACATCAAAAGCGCCGATTCCGTGGGATTTCCCAGGGGTTTGGTTAATTTTCCAAAATCGTCGGGCATGAGATTGGCCGTGGAATTGGAGGACAAGGCTTCGGCCAGAAAATCTTTTTCCAGTCCCTCAGGCATCTGGTCTTTTGAAAGCGTCGAATACACGAATGAAGACACCTTCATTTGATTCATGGTCAAAGTTCCGGTTTTGTCCGAACATATGACCGTGGCGGCGCCTATGGTCTCGCAAGCGTGCATGCGCCTTACCAGATTATTGGCCGCCGTCATCTTGCGCATGGAGTAAGCCAAGGATAAGGTGACGCTCATCGGCAGGCCCTCGGGCACGGCAACTACTATGATGGTCACGGCCACCATAAAAAACCTGACCAAAGACGACACCGCCGACAAGGGCAGCCAAGTGGATGGGCCCCCATGCAAAAGGCCCAAACCCAATCCGGCCCCAAGGGCGACCACAATCAAGATTACCCCGGCCAAAATGGATTGCAGCCAAGGCTTAAAGCCATCGGCGTCGATAAAGGCGTTTTCCGGCCGTTTTCTCCCCGTGAGCTCAACTGCGTCAAAGACCACCGGAACCCAGATTCGCACCAAAGCCACGGCCAGGGCCAAGAAAAGAACGATCAAAAAATAGATCTGGCCGGCGCTCAAGGGGATATTGAATTTGAATTTACCTTCCACCTTGGTATATTTTAAATCGTTTTTTTCGATGCTTCGGGTTTGGGTGATTTCCACGTGATTTCTGACTTCCTCCCAATCGTCGTTGGTGGGGCTTTCGGAAACCGAAACGTGAGGGGAAACGAAAGCGTCACCCAAATCGCCGGCGACGATGGAGCGGATGGTTAAGGCCGAAAAGATCAAAAACGCGATGGCAAATCCAAAAACGCCAATCAACTGGCCCAACCGCGCCAGCTGCCTATTTAGGGGGGTGACGGTCTCGGTTTCCTCGGCGGCCGCCCGGGCCGTCTTACCTATCTCGGATTTGTCGCCAATGGTCGTGACCTTGACCAAAGCCCGCCCGTCGGAGACGAAGGTGCCTCGCAAAACTTGATGCCTAGGGTAAGCCAGGGTCGTGGATTCGGGGGCCGCGTCGGACTTGGGCTTTTTGGTGACCGGGAGTGATTCCCCGGTAAGCGAGGCTTCGTTTACTTGAAAAGCCACGGCCTTTATCACGTCGGCGTCGGCGGGTATCTCCTCGCCTTGCTCCAAGGAAACCACGTCGTCAACGACCAGATCTTTTTTGGGAACGGATCTATAGGCCCCGTCGCGTATGACTTTTATGGGTTCGTCGTCAGAGACCTTGTTTAAAATATCGAATTCTTGCCCGGCCTTATATTCGTTAATGAAACCCAAGGTGGTGGCCAAGAAAACGGCAATGATGATACCTATGCCTTCAACGAAATGGCCATCGATCAAGCCGGCCACGATGGCGATGACGGCGGCCACCAACAGGACCCGGATTATGGGATCTTCAAACTTCTCCAAATAAAGCTTCCACCAAGGATCCCTGGGCGGAGGGGTTAGTATGTTGGCCCCGTGCTTACGTCTACTTTCCAGGACCTGTTCGGCCGTAAGGCCGTTTACTTCTGGTTGGTCATGTTTGGGTTCATTGGGAGTGCCGTTTGACATGCAAAATTACCTCGAAGTGTGCTCTAACAAATTTTTGGTTGTTAACTAACGAAAAAAAAGACTATATTTTCTAAAACAGGTGGGCCCAGGATAAAAAAACTCCAAAAAAACTTAACTATAAAAAGCTCTTGGGAGTTTAATTTAGGTAAAAAGTAAGGTCTAAATCGACCAAGGGTTTCCATTTCTCCCCACCCATATTGAACCGGCGGCGAGGGGCTGGCCAAGCGCCGCCCAAATTGAACCGACGGCGAGGGGCGGGCCAAGCGCCGCCCAAATTGAACCGGCGGCGAGGGGCTGGCCAAGGGTTTCCAAAACCCTATTGGAGCCCCCTCCAAAACCGGCCCGCAATCGTTTAAAAAGGGCCCATAGCGCCCTTTTGTAGCCGGATCGGGGGGTGAGGTTAGGGTAAAGGGTCGGGAGGCCTCTGTGGCCCTAAAATGGCCGTTAAAACGGCAAGTCGCGAAAAGGCCCAATCGGGCCAAAAAAGGCCCCGCCAAACCGGACGCCAAAAAAGACAAAAGAGCCTATAATAACTCGATACCGCGCGCCGCGGTTATCGGTATATTGAGCCAAAAGACGAAAATAATCAAGCCAAAAATAACCCTTTAGAAAAATCTTGATTACGTCGCGCCTAAAAGGTAGCCAGGTCAGTCTGGTGGGAATTTCGCTTCTATGATTAAACAATTTATCGTTTAAGCTAATTTTTAGGTTCTGTTTACACTTTTATAAAATTTTAAATATATTTATTTGACTTTAGGCAGTTTTGGCTAAAAATTTTCAGGCAAGCTCGCGAAAAGGCGGAATACCACCTCAGCCAGCCGATTGACCGGCCCAGCTAGCCGGCGGAGCCGTCGATATTTATCGACCCGCCCGATTCCGAGGGAGAAAGTTTGGTTTCGCAGGCCGGGCAAGTAATGACCGAGTCGGAAGAATCCGAATCCACGCAAAAAAGGTTTTTGCAAAATCCGCATTTAGCGAAGCCTTCCGATTGGCAAAAGGGACAGGGCGGAACGTTTAAAAGCTGTTCTTCGTTTATGGGCGAGGATTTTTTGGCCCCGTCGCTAAAAAAATCATCCGGCAAAGGCAAGGCTTGGTCGCTAAAATACTGGCCCAGTTCCGGGATGAGCCTATAAATGACCATGTACGGTTTTTTGGTATTTCTGCAAAAAATGTGAATAAACAAGCGCGACTTTTGACCGCTAAAGGCCGGGGGAGACTCAACCAACTCCATGCCTTTTTCTAAGGGAATGGTTTTTTCCAAACTCACTTTTTGGTCAGGCGACTTACTGTTGGATTGGACGCTGGCGGTTAGCCAAACGAAAAGTTTGCCAATGCCATCGGAATTTAAGTCTTTAACGTGAAAGCACACGTCGGCAATTTTCGACAAGGTTTCGAAATCGACCTCGTCCCCGCAGCCAATGCCGTAAATCGTCGCCACGTGAGGTGTTACGTTTTTAAGTTTTGACACCGCCGAGGTCCAATCGTCGGTTGGCTGACCATCCGTCAAAATAAAAACCAAAGGTTTGTAGTCTCCTTTGGTTTCCGCGGTGTTTTTGACAAGATTTTTTTCAATCGATTGGCCCAATAAATCAAGGGCCGCGCCTAGGGAGGTTCCGGGTTTTATGGAGAGAATCGGCGGCTTGACGTTACCTATGTCGGTTAAGGGAGTAACCACCCTGGCCTTAGCGTCGAATGTGATGACGCACATATGGACCGTATCCAAGGCGTAGGGATTGCGTTTTAACGAGTTGACCATGGTGGCCACGCCCGCTTCAACCCGATCCAAGGGCTCGCCGGCCATAGACTCGGAAGTGTCTAGTAAAAGATAAACAGGAAGACGACGATACATGAAATATCCATATAAAAGTTTAAATTAAAATTATAAAAAAAATATAATTTTATGTTTTTGTCGATCAACCCTATATTTAACCAGCCGATCCACCTATCGTAAAATCAGAATCAGTGATTAAATAACCAACTTCTCCGCATTTAGCGCACGTTATCGTTTTAGCTTTACTTTTATGGTTAAAACAATTAATGGTATCACACGCGTCGCAATGACAAAAGGATTTATTACCACAAAATGGACATTGAACGGTGGAGATGAGCTTGTTAACGTCTACTTGGGGAGCCGGAATACTGCCTTCAGAAAAGAAGTCATCGGGGAGATTGAAAGCTCCATTAGGAAAGTACATTCCACTTTTTTGGTCTAAACTAAAGCGAGCCAAGAAATATTTCTTGGTCGTTTGACAAATAACATGAAAAAAAAGCCACTTTTGAGACACGAAAGCGGGCGGCTTGGTCAGATCCACGAGCTCAAGGTCATTGCCCAAAGGGGATTTGGTTAAATCGACCGGCCCTTCGTTGACCTGGGCGCTGCTGGAACTTATGCTGGCGCTTAACCAGACAAAAATCTTAGACATGGCTTCGGGAGAGAGGTCCTTTAAATGGATACAAGCGTCGGAAATCGACCCCATGGTCTTAAAGTCCACTTCCTCCCCGCAGCCAATGGTGTATATATAAGCTATCTTGGACTTTGATTTTAGGAGATTTTTTGAAACCCGTTGCCAATTATCGGTCGGTTGGCCATCGGTTAGGATAAAGACCAGGGGCTTAAAATCGCCCTTACTTTCGGCTGTACCCTTTTTTAAATCCCTCTCGATGGTAGTTTGGAGTAATTCCAAAGCCGACCCCATGGCCGTTCCCGGTTTCACGGATAAGGCCGGGGGGCTAAAACTGGCCAACTCCGTCAAAGGCGTGGTTACCCTGGCTTTGGCGTCAAAGGTTATCACGCTTAACCAAACCGTCTCCAAGGCGTAAGGATTTCGCATTAAAGTCTTCAATAACGAGCGGACCCCTTCTTGGACGGCCTTTAAGGGTTCGCCGATCATGGATTCCGAGCAATCGAGCAAAAGATATACGGGCAGTCTTCTCATTAACTTTCGTTACCTTTACAAAAAATCATAACCTATTCAACGAGACAAGAGCCAAGCGTCCAGTTTTTTCGGTTGAAAAGAGAAGCTGACTTCCGTCAACTAACTCTACGGCTTTATTGGGAACGATTTGATTCCTGGTATCGTTAGGCATAATCACCCAAAAAGTGGATAGGGTCATGTTAACGAATTGCCATTTATTGTTATAAAACGAAAAATAGCCAACCGGTTTCTTATCGGCCTCAGTCAATTTCTCGTTTGGAAAAATAGTCCTATAAACATGCCACGGATAAACATATTGACCGGAAAAAATAGCCATTTGGCGATTTTCCTTACGGTAATTAATGCCGTCATGGGTGGAAAAAAAGTCCAAGCTTGGAACTATGCCGGTAACCCGAGTGCCGCAATAGGGGCAAGATGAAGTTTTGAGTTTTTTATCAAAAATGAACCATTTTTTTACGCAATCGGGATTGGGGCATTTCTGGACCAAATCGGTGGTTTTGACCAGGGCTTCTTCCCAATCGTCGGCGCTCGGGCGATCGTGGGGATGGTGGAGTCCGGCTACGAAGGCCTGATCAAAAAGTTCTTTCAGATAAGGACCCATCAAGGTGTAGGGAAGTTTGGCGGTATCCCACCAGGGTAAAAAATCCTTGTCATTGGCCACGATTTTTATGCGATTGGACGAATCTTTTTCGTTTTCGATAAACAGGGCCTTCTCGCCCATTTCCAAAAATTCTTGCTCAGCCGTATCCTGGCTATGGACTTTTTTGCCCCGCAAGGGGTGACGATGGAAGAGATATTGATAAATCAAAACGGCCAGGGCATGTTGATCGGTTTCGCGGCACGGAAATTTTCGATTGGGATCTTCCCTGGGGAGTTTTGAAGTGGCCACGACTTCGGGGGCGATAAAATCAGGGGTTCCCAAAACGTCTGGGGCGAAGAGATTGGGTACCACCAAGCCATCTATGTCGATGATGCAGGCCGAACCGGTCAGGGGATCAACCAAACAATTTTTGTACGATAGGTCAGAATGGGCTAAACCGGCGGCGTGGAGCCTACGGACGGCCCGGCTCAGGTTAACGCAAATTCGAAGGTAGCCCAATAAATCGCCTTTTTCGGCCGGCGGGATACTTTTGTTTAAATTTTTGGCTGAGGTAAACCATTTTCCTTCTTTTTCGGCCCCTTCCAGGTTCCCGGGACCAAAGAAAAACTTCGGTTGATAAACGGGAACCACTATCCCGGTCATCCCGTCATATTCCACGATTTTTTCCGGCCAACGGTAGAGGTCTTCCCAAAAAGTCGAGCCGCTTTCGCCAAAGATACCCCGGCGATACTGGCCAACCAAGCGCTCCAGTCTTTCTTTGCCATTTTCGTCGAGTTTATTTCTATAAAAAGCAACGACGTAATCTTTATTTGGCGAAAAATAGACATCTTTAACGGCACCTTGCATAGGTTCTTTCTTTATAAAGTCAACCTTTGAGCCGTCTGCGCCTTTAGCGGAAGTTAAAGACATTATTACCTCATGTTTTTTAAAAATTAATTTATAATCATCAAAGTACGATCGTCATGATTGCCTTTAGACCAGAAATTAAGCCATTTCAGGAGGGCATTGGCCTTGGCTTCCAAGGGGGCCTGGGGATCAAAAATCTCCGGGCACCCGGCGTTCTCATTGTCGCCCTTTCTAAGCGTCTCGTTCCAAAAGTGTTTCCACCTTTCAGGGGAAAGAGTCTCGTTTTCGGAAGGGAAAAAGGGATCGGTTATGCCATCGGTAGCTAAAATTATGGCCTCAAAAGAATCGGCGAAGGTGAAAACCGTTCTTTTCATGACTTTTTCTTCATTTAATTCCCCGGACATCGTCAAAAACCTAGTCTCCCCGGCATACTCGCCCGAGTCTGGAACGCCCAAAACCTTGACCACCCCCTTTTCGTCAAGGTTATAGAGAACCATGGCCCCGTCGCCAATCCAAAACGAGCCAAAGAAATAGCCAAAATCAAACTTTTTAAAAGCCATGAAAAGCAGCGTGGTATGATAAGCCGATATTTTTATGTCTTTATACTTATCGTCAGAATCTCGTTTAATCTCATACTCATTCTTTATGGCCGCGCCCGCCCTAAGAACAATTTGATGAAATAAATTATTTAACAGAGCACTATCGGGTCTATCATTTAACTTATCATCCAATGGCTCATCCGAAACCATTTTTGGCAGCTCTTTAGCCTGATCGTCGGGTAGGCTTATCGCGCTTTTATCCGCTTTATTCAGCGTAATATCATTGGAAACGACATTGTTTTTCTCAAAATGTTTAACTTTATCATGAAATTTTTTAATTTCACTTTCTATTTGAGTTAAATGTTCGGCGTTACCAAAAACTTTTTCAAAAACTTCTACCACGGCCGAGCAAGCCAGATCCGATCCCTTACGGGAAAATCTACTACTCCCCGCCCCATCGGCCACGGCCACGACATTCCACCCGGACTCTAAATTACAGCTAAATTTGTAATTGTCATCCCTGGGTTTTCCAACGTGGGCGTGACTCCGGCCCCTTAAACAAGCCACGGTTAAAACCTTATTTATGTCCGCAATTTTAACCGAGTCAGACGACTCATTGGGATACACATATCCTTCAAAATCCTCTTCATTTACCGGGAGATTTTTCCATAGATCCCTAGGGTCAGAAGCGATATATAAATCCTTCTTAAATTCTGTTTTTAACCGCACGATTCTATCCGCAAAAGTTACGCTATACCGTAGTTTAAATACAATGGGCCCGTCAAAAGGCTCACCGGGCAAACCGGTAACTTTAATGGCACTTTTTTGGGTAATTTCTACCCGAAGATTTAATTTTTTAGATAAAAACTCATTACTGTTAGCTTGTGAAATAATAAACTCAGGGAAAAATTTATATTTTTGCTCTATGGTATAGTTTTTATCTGGAGAATAAATATCTTCAAAATCGTTAATTACATTAACGATTTCAGTTTTTATTTTAGCGAGTTCGTCATCATTCCCGTTTGTTGTTTCATTTATGATTTTAGCTTTGATATAAATGACCGGATGATCTTTATAAAAATCATCATCATTTTTTACATCCCATGTTAGAGTTTCTTTAGGCTCAAAAAGCGCGTCGGTAGGCGCTAATGGCGTTGTTAGAGGATGTTTGCCAAGCTCTACCCGTTCCTCCTTGTCAAGATTAACAGCTTCAGTAACTTGACCAACCCCCTCCTGGGCCAACTCAACGCTGACCGGGGCTTGGCTTGCCCCCTCCGGTGCCAACTCAACGCTATCCGGGGCTGGGCTTGCCCCCTCCGGGGCCAACTCAACGCTAGCCGGGGCTGGGCTTGCCGCCTCCGGGGCCAACTCAACGCTGGCCGGGGCTGGGCTTGCCGCCTCCGGGGCCAACTCAACGCTGGCCGAGGCTTGACTTTCAACCGCCGGTGCCAACTCAACGCTGGCCGGGGCTTGGCTTTCTACCACCTGGGCTGACTCGACACTGGCCGGGGCTTGGCTTTCTACCGCCGGTGCCAACGAGACACTATCCGGCGCTTGACTTGCCGCCACCTGGGTCAACTCAACACTG
>JAITLH010000308.1 GCA_031277995.1 Deltaproteobacteria bacterium | reverse complement strand
TGGGTAAGACCATCGCCGACGAGATCAAAAAGCTGTGAGCCTCAATTGAGCCGGCCAAAGGTTATACCAAAAACCAACGCCGCCAGGATTCTCGACGATCTGGGGGTGACTTATTCCATGGTCGCCTGCCAGGTCAGCGAGGACGATTTAAGCGCCGAGACCGCGGCCAAGGAGCTTAATCTCCCCCTGGAGATGGTTTACAAAACCATCCTCCTAAAGGGCGAACCCAAAGGCCACTTGGAAGCCTGCCTACCGGCGGGAACCGAGCTTGACCTAAAAGCCCTGGCCAAGGCCTCGGCCAACCGCTCGATCTCCTTAGTCCCCTTAAAAGATCTTTTTCCCTTAACCGGTTACCAACGGGGCGGCTGCTCGCCCCTAGGCAGTCGCCGTTCCTACCCGGTCTTTGTCCACCAAGACGTAACCAACCTTGAAAAACTGGCCATAAACGCCGGGGCCCGGGGCCAAATGCTTTTGCTTACCCCCGAAGATTTTATTAAGGCCACCAAAGCCACCCTGGCCAACATCGCCAGGCCCAAAGCTTAACTACCCTCCCCTAAATTTTACCTTCGTTTAACTTTTTTTACATAAAAATTCAAATAAGTAATGATAATACGAATCTTACCATGGACTTGATGCGCCCATGGCGCCAAGCTACCGAGTCCTATTTTTTATTGTATTAAGATTAGTAAAGAATAAAAATTTAGATTTTTATCTATTTTAAATCAAAGATATAATTCTATTATTCCAACCTAAATTATCTTTAATTTGACTTTCAATGGAATGATGCTCTCTTATGGAGGAGATGACCACGGGGCCGTCAAAGTCTCCTTTCAATTCTGGCCC
Source organism: Deltaproteobacteria bacterium (assembly GCA_031277995.1). Taxonomy (GTDB): domain Bacteria; phylum Desulfobacterota; class Desulfarculia; order Adiutricales; family Adiutricaceae; genus JAIRNQ01. The sequence goes on along the minus strand of JAITLH010000308.1, from coordinate 13,261 downwards.
TCCCACGGGAGCGCCAACCAATCGGCGATTGCGGTAAACTGGATTACTGTCCAGCACCGCCCGCAATTTCTTTTCGCCGAGTACGGTTTGGCTTAACAGTAGGGAGGATAATTGACCGCAACCCCACAAAATAACCTCGTCATCATTTAAAAGGTTTTTTCGTAGATTTTTATCAATCTTATCTAATAATTTAGTAGATTTATCGATATAGTCAAGAATTTTACTCTTGAAAGACATATCAAATTTTGTCTTTACACTTATATTTTTAGAATTATTATGAGAAAACAATCCATACGCAATAGGTTCGGTCCACTTTGAAGTTAAGGAAAGTTTATCACCACCAAAGAAACTGGAAGTCCAACCTTGTAACTCAAAAAGATAAGAAAGCGTCCTAGGGTTAAAGTGATTAATATGTTCAACGTTAAAATCTTGCAAAGGTGAGTCTAAATAGTCTACATAACGTGAGGCGTCTGGAACCATTATAAAAGCCCCACCTCGCTCTCTACCGGAGGCCAGTAACTTAGCGATGGAGGACAAAGCCTTAATCGGTGACAATAAATGTTCAAAAACTCCGGTGGAAACCACGACGTCGAAGCTTTCCGGTTTAAAGGGTGGATCGTCTAACGTTCCAACTTTGGCTTCAATGCCTAGTTCATTTTTAACTAATTCCACGCAACTCGGAGAGGGATCCAGCCCCGTCAAACGATCGTAGCCCAAGTCTCTGAGACTGGCCAAAATACCTCCGCTTCCGCAACCGACGTCAAGGATTGAAAGGTTTTTGTCTGGACAAAGAGCGCTAAATAATTTGGCCGTTTTAGTGAATCTAGATTCCCCAGACGGTGGTGAAAATGAGATGGCGTATTTGGAAAGCGAAGCGTAATAGGAATCGTAAACCTCAGCCGGGGCGGTGGTTTGGTTGAAAGCCATCGAGCAGTTTTTGCAAATCACGGTTGAGCAATCGCCGGCCAAAGGATGGCCGTCAAATAAAACAAAACGATGGCGATGAAGTTCCTCCACCTCCAAACAGGAACAAACCGGACAAGAACGAACCGCTGACATTACGCGCTTCCTCCGCGAATCCAAGGGATTTGCCGTTTTATCCAATCCCAACCCACGCGTCTCCGCTAAAGGTTAACTGAGGGGAAAGGCTTTAAAAAACAGGTTGAAATAAGATAACAACCTAAAGTCTGTTTCGAAGTAAACCATTAAGACATTGAATAGTCAAGTCTTCTTAAGAACTAAGTATAGGCAAGGTCATCCTCTTTTCTTTCCAAAAGGAAGACAACCTTTTATTGGGCCCATTTTTCCTAATAATTGTCGAATCAGTATTTAAGCTTTCGGAAAAATAAGCATTGCAAATTCCGTGGAGGCCTTGAGTAGTTTAAAATAATGAGCCCAATGGTCATGGGTTAAAAAAGTGATACGTTGATGTTTTACGATGTAAATACTCTATTCCATTTCACGCTTTAACGTTAACCCAAAAACTTTTTCTTCAAATTAGGGATCTTTTCGGCTAAAATATCATGTCGTGAGCTGTGGGAGGGGGCCACCATGCCGGTTATGGTCTCGCCCTCCACCAGCCACCCAGACCTGCCAAAAATAAGCCCCCACCATGATCCGCTTGGGTCTCACAACTAACAAACGGCCATGTTGCCATAATAATCGTCATAGATCCGCCCGGGGTCAACTCCCCGCCTTCCCGGGTAAGGAAAAACCAATCGAGCTTATATATTGGTAAATTGCTTTTAATGCGATTATTTCAGCGCTTTTTAATGAGCGCTCAAATAAATGACTAAAATCCCACAAAACGTGGGATGGCGATAAGTATCGGCAAAAAAATAACCCCAATCCATGCCTCAACTTAAATCAGAGGTCACGCCGCGGTTGCCTAATGAAAGAAAATACGAAAAAAGATTACTATTACGTCGAGGATGAGTCAGGCCAAAAGCTATGGTCGGCGGGCTTTAGGGCCTTCATCTTCCTAAACGTCTTTGTCTTTCTGGGTTTTGACGTTTTGTTGCCTACCCTGACCGTTTATTTAGAGGAGCACGGTCATTCCAGAGACGCCATAGGACGTATTTTTAGCTTTTTTACCGTGGCCGCCATCATTATGCGCATGCTGGCCCCAAGGTTGGTTTTAATCATAAAACCCTTTACCCTGGTCAGGATTGGACTTTTAATCTCCGGGGCGGCGGTATTCTACTACTATTTCGCCCACACGGCCCCGACGGCTAGTGTGGCCAGGTTTTTCCACGGCATGGGCTTTGGAATCGCCTCCACCGTTCTTACGGCCTTGTCCGCCCAAACGATACCCGCCAATAAAATGGCCCAAGGCATGGGCTTTTTAGGGCTTGGCACTATTTTGACCTTGGCCGTTGGGCCTTCCTTAGGTATCTGGCTAAGGGACACGTTTAATTACCTAGTCATGTTTTTGGTCGTGAGCGGCTTTTATGTCGCGGCTTTTCTCTGGACCCTGAGGATGCCCAATATCGATCTGCCCGCGCCCCCTCCGGATAAGCCCAAACCCAAACTGGTTTTTCTTAGCCGTTTCGCCTTCGCCCCGTCGCTTATGATGTTTATGGTTGGCGTATCGATTTCGGCGATCACCATATATCTGGCCCTATATTTTAAGGAAATAAATTTTAACCGGACCGGACATTTTTTTGCCATGGCCACCATAGGCATCCTCATCTCCAGGATTTGGGCCGGTCAAATCCAAGATCGTTTTGGCCATCGCATGGTCATTCTCCCGGCCATCCTGTCCATGACCACGGGAGTATTCCTTATCCCTTACGCCCAATCGACTAGCCTTTTGTTGGTGGCCGCGATTTTCTGGGGTTTATCGACGGGAACCATCTTTCCCAGCGTTCAGGCCTTGGCCTTTAGTAGCGTAAGTCCCCACCAGAGAACGGCCACGGCCTCTTCGCTCTTTAACGCCTTTGACGTGGGCATTGGCTTTGGCTCAATCATTTTGGGCATAATCTGTGAATATAAAGGGACTTACCTGGTGGCTTTTAAGGGCGCCCTCATAAACTGCTTGGCGTTTATATGTTTTTACTTTTTATATTATTTCATCCTCCATCCGCCCAAGGCCAGGCCCAAACCGAAAAACCCGATCCGCAAAAGTCAACTCCTCCCGGGGACGGAAAAGAAGCCCGTGTAATAATAACGACATGAAAGCCACGAATAAGATCACGGGATTCTGCTTAGGTTTCGATGGGTGTTGAAGCGAACAAAATTTCCACCGCCACTACCAAATCAGTCCTGGCTAGGGCTTTTGAGTAAGCCGCGGTTAAGGACGAATATTTCTTGACTACCCTTGCGGGTAGCCTTGGGCTTGAGGCGAATTTGTTTGTCGTAAAATAAATTTAGCCTCTTTAGAAAATCATCCCCCTCAGGGCTTTGGAAAATTTTTAGAAGAAAATCTGCGCCTTTAACCGATAGGGTCTGGGCCCACTCCCAAGCCACGGCGCACAATTCCAAGCTTTTGGCTTGATCGATTTCCTTACGGCCAGAAGTTTTTGGGGCCATGTCCGAGAGGATGACCTGAAATGGGGCGTAATCCCGAGCCAGATCGAGCCCATCGGTCAGTAAATCGGCTTGTTTGAAAATAACGTTTTCCGGGACCGGCTTGACAGCGGGTGGGTTTAAGTCCAAGCCCAAAACCAAGCCCCTAGGGCCCACCGCCTTGGCGGCGTACAAACTCCAGCTTCCGGGCGCGCATCCCAGATCCAATACCCTCATGCCTGGCTTAAATAATCGATATTTTTCAGCAAACTCTTCAAGTTTCCAAACGGATCTGGCCGGATATTTCTCTTTCCTGGCCTTTTGGCTATAGTAATCGTCAATTCGTTTACGATCTTTTATGGTCACGTTCATTTTTCCTTAGTAATATTACGAATATTCAAGTTGGCTTTTTTCGCCCAATAAAATTGACCGAATTTTTGGTAAAATTTTTCCAGTATTGGCGAAAACTTAACCCATAACCCAGATCGTGCCAAAGCCCACAATACTTAAATACTTAGGAGTTTTTCTCCCCCTTCTTGAGCGTATATATGGGTTTCCTAAAAAGTGCCCTTTGATTTTAGAGCTTTGGGGCGTTGGAAATTTAGATCCGCTCTTGACTTACACGCCCCGGATCTCCCATAATGGGAAATTCCAAAGCGGCCCGGACCCTTTGGGGCTAACTAAAATCCACTAATCTCGGGCCGAGACCTTGGGCCCATGGGCCCCCGGTGCCTTTGGCCCCTAAGTCGCTTGGAAAGGTTTATCGGTTCTCCCAAACTGGGCCCCTTGGTACGCTTAATGATTATAACCCAAAACTTGCCCAGCCTCCCAGGCCGCCTGGAATTAGCCGATCCAGAAAATACGAAAAAAGCCGGGGCCTTAATGGGTCAAGCCTTACTAAACGAGGATATCCCGGCCTTCCTCGTTACCCTGGAAGGTCCCCTGGGCGCCGGAAAAACCACCCTCTGCCAGGGCCTGGCCGTGGCCATGGGGGCCGAACCGACCGAAGTGGTGAGCCCAACTTTCACGCTTTGTAACGTTTACTCGGCCCAAAAAACCTTATACCATCTAGATCTCTATCGAATGGACCCGGATACGGCGGCCCAAGAATTCATGGGAGCCGGTTTAGACGAGTGCCTTGACGGCCTTTGTCTGGTAGAATGGCCGGAGAGACTAAGCCAAAACTTCTGGCCCGACCGTAGACTGGAGCTTAAGTTTGAATTAAGCGACCAGGGGCGGGTCCTTAGGGCTTTTGGCCAAAACCAAGTCGCCCGGCGCCTTTGGGAAGCGGCCTTAAGCCTAGCCTAAAATGATTCCATCGCCCTAACCAGTAAGCGAAGCCTCTCATGACCGGGATTCGCTAGGTCGGGAGAATGCCTAAACGCCTGACCGAGGATGAAAATAATGGCCTTAGTAGTACAAAAATATGGAGGAAGTTCTGTAGCCACCAAAGACTTGATTGAGTCGGTGGCAAGGAGAGCCGTGGCCACGAAAAGGGCGGGTCACCAAGTGGTGGTGGTCCTTTCGGCCATGAAAGGCGAAACCGATCGCCTTCTAAACCTCGCCCACAGTATCTCGGAAACGCCTTCCCCAAGGGAGGTGGATACCTTGATCTCCACCGGCGAGCAGATTACCATCGCCCTTTTTTCCATGATTTGCTCGACCATGGGTGAAAAGGTCAAATCTTTTTTGGGGTTTCAAGCCGGGATTAAAACCGATGACGCCCACACCCGCGCCAGAATCATGGATATTGACGCCTCGAGGATCAAGACCGAGCTAGCCAAAAACCGCATAGCGGTCGTGGCCGGGTTTCAAGGCATAAATCGTCACGGCGACATCACCACCCTAGGGAGGGGCGGATCGGACACCACGGCCGTGGCTTTGGCCATAGCTTTAAAAGCCAAAGTCTGTGAGATTTATACCGACGTTGATGGAATTTATACCACCGACCCCAATATTTGCGATTCGGCCCGTCGGATAGACAAGATTTGTTACGATGAAATGCTTGAATTAGCTTCTTTGGGTGCCAAAGTAATGGAAATTAGGAGCGTTGAGTTAGCCATGAACTATGGCGTTCGAATCCACGTCCGCCATGCCCTAACCCAATCCCCCGGAACCATCATTTGCGAAGAGGACGCTGACATGGAAAGAACACCGGTAAGGGGAGTGACCAGTTCCGTCCAAGAAGGACGAATCACCCTTTTAAAAGTCCCGGACAAACCTGGAGTGGCCGCCCGCATCCTGGAAATCATATCCAAGGCGGGCATAGTGATCGACATGATCATCCAAAACCAATCGTTCTCCTCAAACGGGGACGACAATATCTGGACCGATTTTTCGTTTACGGTCCCGGCCTCGGATTACAAGACTACCTTGGATTTGATGACGGCGGCGGGTAAGGAAATCGGGGCCTCGAAAGTCGTTGGCGACAATAACATCGCCAAGGTCTCACTGGTGGGGGTGGGCATGCGCAACCATGCCGGCGTAGCCACGCTCATGTTCAAAACCCTGGCCAGCGAAGGGATAAACATTTGCATGATCTCAACCTCGGAGATCAAGATAAGCTGCATTATCGAAAAAAAATACGCCGAACTCGCCGTTCGGGCCCTGCATATCGCCTTTAATCTCGGGGCGCCCGTTTAAGGAAATCAAACGGGCGATTTGGTTTCAATCGCAAAAAAGACGCGAGGTTTGGTTTCACTTGTTTAAGCTGGCCATCTGGTTTAACCAGGTGGCGCTCTTAGACTTTAGTTCATCGATCCCGGTCCGGCTCCTGTCCGGATTAAACCAGGTTAAGAAAACAAACTTGTTTCCGATGTTTAGGGCGCTGGCGGTAACGAAGGAATCCGTTCTAAGGCCGTGCAGATTTACTGATGTCATAAGGGCAAACGAGATACTCCTATCGTCTTGGGCGTATCTACCAACGTCTTTATTAATGGCGTAACTAAAACCTACATCCGTTCCAATCTTTTCGGTAATTTTTTCGTTGGCTTTTTTACTCATCAATACTGAAATGGGTAAAGTATTAATGGCCAAACTAACCATGTTATTTAAGTGTTTGCACTCTTTGACCACGCCTTTTTTGTCGTAATTTTCCTTTTCCATCCTAGTGGTGGAACTAATAATGGCCAAAGTCGGAACCATCCTGGGTTGGCCTTTGCTAAGTCCCTTCACGAAAATATTCCATTCTCGCTCGTTAGCGTAAATAGCCAAAACGTTAAGCTTGAAGCGCTTTTTCAACGATTCAATGAATTCGTCCGCCTCGGGATTTAAACCATTGACCTTGACTAAGCCGTCCGGTTGTAACAGTTGTATGGTTTGCTCCCCAATAATGACTCTATCCGGGGGATTTTCCTTGGCCATGACCACCCCACCGGAAAGTAGCCACAAAAGACCGGTAACGGCGATAAACCAGAAAAGCGCCTCACCGATCGCCATCGCGATTTCTTTTATTGTTTCCATCTCCTCGACTCCGGGCTATGATAATCTAATTTTTATATGCTTTTAGTCCGGGACTTTTTAGTAAAAGCCCAATAATGGCGTTAACCATTTTAAGCCGCGAAAGGGCTTTTGGCGGGGGCTGACCCCTCCAAGAAACTTAGCAAGTATTGTGCCAAGCAGTATTTAGGTGCTATAATCACCTATCTAGAAAATATAAGTAACAATTTTACCCATTCGGTGTTCAAAAAAGTTACGCGGGATTTGTTACAAATTTTGACAGAAAAAATATTTAAACCATCTTTAAAAGGATCCTGGGTCCTAGTTTTTGGGTCTATTTTAGGTCCATTTATTCTCATAACGGGTCGTCACCGGGACGCTTCGATCTGGCCTTGGCTGGTTTTAACCACATTATTCGTGGCGTTTTTTCTACACCGCCTAAGCCTTAGCTATACCCTCTCCAAGTCAGAACTCACCCTAAGCAGCTGGTGGGGTTTAGGTCAAAGAGAAACCATCACCCTTTCGGACGTGGACAGAATCGAGATTATCCGCTCTTTTTCCATGCGTATCGTTAACCAAGCCCATATTTATATACACTCAAACCACCCTTCAGAAGGTAGTTTAACCATATTAGCGCAAAGCAATCCAGAAAATCTAGTCTCTGAACTATCTAAACATTCAAAATATCTAAAAAATGAAGATAGTTCAAACGATAACCTTGAAGAAAGCGATTCTAACAATAACGCCGACGATCACTAATTTAACCACTAAATATCAATATAAAACAAATAAAAATAAACTTACTAGCTCTAAGCTAACTTTTTATCAATAAACTTAAGTAAAATTATTATATCTGAGCTTTACCAACCCATCAGCTTAAGATAGGCTAAGCCTTACAACTTACTTATCGGCGAAATGGACAGGTTAATTAATATTTTTAATCCAAGCGAGCCAAAAGCTATCCTATGATTTGGATATATAATCTAATAGTATGTTATAGTTTAACCGAATCGAATAATCGAAAATAATTCCTCAGTTCTCTAACTTTTTTCAACGTCTTTATAAGACCAAAAATTCTGGGACCCCAAGCCCAAAGGGCTTCAAGCTCATCTGGGCCAAGCCCGCGGGAGCCTTATTGAACGGGGCCATTTTGATCTTACTCAAAAGACTTATCGTCGCCCTTGGCCTTCCAAATATTTGATTAATCTTGCTTAGTTAGAATACTTTTGCTATAATCCTAAAACCAAGCCGACTAACCGGGCTGGCAACGAAAAGTTAATTTGAACCAAATTTTGTTAATTAATCCAATAAATAACAATTTTTAAAAAATTATCTCAATATATCTTTATAAATAATCTTAAAAGCCATAACTAACCAACAAAAATGGGTAAATTTGAGTGGCAGCCTGGAAAGACTACTATCGGATACTGCAGGTTGAAGCCGAAGCCGACCAAACCACCCTCAAAAAAGCTTATCACAAGCTGGCCGTAATATGGCACCCTGACCGTAACCCTGACTCCAGCGTGGCCGAGGAACGATTTAAGGCCATAGCCGAGGCTTATGCGGTCTTGAGTGACCCCCTTAAAAGGCAGCGCTATGACCAGCTGGGCCCGGATAACTTCGCTTCCGAATACGGCACGGCCGATATTTTCCAGGGTTTCGATTTAAGCGATCTCTTTCGAGAATTTGGCCTTCCCCCGATAAAGGAGACTCTTTTCGGGATCTTAAGCGAAGACGAAGATACCAAAAGAACGTCTTCTGGCCCCTATCAAGACTTCTTTTCGGAATTTGGCCAAAAAGCCGGGAAAAACAAAAGGCCTGGAAAGTCCCCTCCCTTGGCCATGACCTTGGCCATAAGCCTCAAAGAAGCGGTGTTTGGGGCCATTAAACCGGCGGCCTTTAACGCCGGCTCGGGGGTCGTGAAAGTCAGCCTGACCATCCCCCACGGCGCGAGGCATGGGCAACTGCTGACCGTCAAAAACCGAGTGCCGGGTTCGGGCCGCCAGCCGGGCGATTTGATGGTGACCCTAAACGTGACCCCAGAGCCGACCTTTAGAAGGGTCGGCCAAGACCTTTTAACCACTATTAATTTGACCAGAGACGAGCTCTCCGGCGGTTGCCGCCCCTTAGTCCCCACCCTCGACGGGAAAACCCTTAAACTGGCCGTGGCGGCTGGGACCAAATCAGGCTCCCGCCTTAAAGCCTCCGGCCACGGCGTCCCAGGTCCTGACGGTAAAAGGGGCGACCTACTTATAACCGTCATGGAAAGATACTCCCGAAACGATAAATAATTTTCAAAGGCCAGAGCCTCAAAAATTCTTTTACTCTTTCCCTTAAGCCTTACAAAAGCTTTCCATATTAATAACTTTAGACTCTTACGATACCTCAAAAAAATCAAGATCTCATAATAACAATGGACGTTAAATGTATAAAAACAAAACTCTAGCCGCCGTGGTTCCGGCTTATAACGAAGAAAAACAACTTCACCTAGTCGTATCGACCATGCCTGATTATGTCGATCACATCGTTATAATTGACGACAAAAGTACTGACGGGACCGCCGATGAAATAAGGCGTCTAATGGCTATGGATAAAAGAGTAATCATGATTACCCACGACGTCAATCAGGGAGTTGGTGGGGCCATAGCCTCAGGTTACAAGTGGGCCAGGGATCAAGATATCGACATGGCCGTGGTCATGGCCGGGGACGGTCAGATGGATCCGTCGGATCTGCCGAGCTTGTGCGATCCCGTGGCCGTTGAGAGCGTGGACTACTCCAAGGGAAACCGCTTGGTTTACAAAGAAGCCTATGAATTGATTCCCAAAGTCAGGTTTTTTGGCAACGCCGTTTTGTCCTTTCTGACCAAAATCGCCTCCGGGTATTGGCACGTGGCCGACTCCCAGACCGGCTACACCGTTATCGGCAAAAAAGCCCTGAAAGCCATTGACTGGGACAAGATGTACAAACGTTACGGCCAGCCCAACGACATTTTGGTCCGACTTAATTCAGAAGACATGCGGGTCCGAGACGTTCCCATTAAACCGGTCTACAACATCGGGGAGACCAGCGGGTTTAAGGCCAGACAAGTTCTTTGGCCCATTAGCCGCCTTTTAATCAAGATGTTTGCCTGGAGAATGTGGAAAAAATACATGATTAGGGACGCCCATCCCCTATTTTTGTTTATTCTTATGGGCTTGGGTCTCTTGTGTCTAGGTTTTCTATTTTTTCTTAGGCTTTTATTCCTTTGGATAAGCCAAGGGCAAATGCCAGAAATCACTTTGATAATATTACTTTTCTCTTCCACCCTGGGCATTCAATTTTTCCTTTTTGGCCTGTGGATGGACATGGATAAAAATAAATTTTTGAGATAGTGTCATAAAATAGAGCTAATATCTTTTATTTTTAGTATTTAAGCATAAAATCGACATTTTCTTGTTTTGTTCAAAAATTCCCATTCGCGACTATTTTTTGCTGGCCCCCCCAAGGCGGGATCTGACACTCTCAAAACTTGCCCTTTAAACGCCCGGATTCGGGCCTCAGAGCGCTTCTGACCCCTTACCAGATAAAAATACCCGTATCCGCCTCCCCAAGGCCGCTACGGGGCTATTTTGGCCGTTTTTGCGTCGGCCGGGTTATTAAAGAAAACTTTGGGGTTTTTTATTAAAATAAACCCTTGTCCGCCCCTACTTTACTCATTAAATGAGGCTTTAATATGAAAACCGTTATTTTATGCGGTGGTGAAGGAACTAGATTACGAGAATTAACAGAAATACAACCAAAACCAATGATTGAAATTGGCAATAGGCCAATGCTTTGGCATATTATGTCAGGTTATTCCCATTACGGTTTAGATGATTTCATTCTTTGTCTAGGCTATAAAGGTCAAATCATCAAAAATTTCTTTCTCGGGTACCAAACGGCTAACAGGGACGTGGCTTTGACTCTGGGCCAATCGCCCAAAGTTGAACTGCTAGGTCCCGAACTCAAAGAAAATTGGCGAGTGGTTTTAGCCGATACCGGGGCTAAAACCCTTACCGCGACCAGGCTTCGCAAGGTTTGGCCTTATCTTGACAACGAGACTTTTTCCTTAACCTACGGGGATGGTGTTTCGAACGTCGATTTAAAAGCGGCTTTGGCCTTTCATAAAAGCGAAGGCAGACTCGCGACCATTACGGGCGTCAGACCTCCCGGCCGCTTCGGTGAAATCGAGACCCAAGGCTCTAAAGTCGTCTCGTTTTGGGAAAAACCCTCAACTTCCGCTGGCCTCATTAACGGCGGATTTTTTTTCCTGGAGCCCGATTTCTTTCGCTATCTCCCCGCCGAAGGGGAAGACGAAATGTTGGAATTTGGGGCTCTAAAACGTTGCGTGGCCGACGGCCAACTCTCCGTTTACCAACACGACGGATTTTGGCAATGTATGGACACTTTTCGAGATTGGCAATATCTCGAACAACTTTGGTCAGAAAATAACGCGCCATGGAAAACTTGGGAATGACTTCGTTGTCACCAAGCCCTGATTTTTGGCGCGATCGCGAGGTTTTGGTCACCGGCCATACCGGTTTTAAAGGCTCCTGGCTTTGCCTATGGTTGGCCAATTTGGGCGCCAAAATCCACGGATACGCCTTACCGCCCGTGTTTAATCAGCCCGGCGAGATCCCTTTGTTCGTCTCGGCCAACGTCCGTTCAAAACTAGCCGCCCATTGGGAAGCCGATATCCGGGACTCGCGCCTTTTGGCCAAAGTCTGGAACGAAAGCGGAGCGACGGTCCTATTTCACCTAGCCGCCCAACCTTTGGTTCGAGAAAGTTATCTAAGCCCCTATGAGACTTTCGAGGTCAACACCTTGGGCACCGTCGCGGTTTTGGAGGCCCTAAGGCTGGCCAATAGGCCCGCCGCGGCCGTCTTGGTAACCACCGACAAATGTTACGAGAATTTGGAATCCGTTTGGAGTAGACGAGAAACTGACCCCTTGGGGGGCCAAGACCCTTACAGCGCCTCAAAATCCGCCGCGGAACTGACCGCCACCGCCTATCGAAGCTCTTTTTTTCAAGCCGGTTCCTTGGCCGAGAGTCCTTTGGTCAGGCTGGCCACGGCCAGGGCCGGTAATGTCATAGGTGGCGGGGATTGGGCGATCGATAGATTGGCTCCGGACTTGGCCAGATCGTTACTTGGTAAAAAAGAGGCCATTATCCGAAATCCACGGGCCATAAGGCCCTGGCAACATGTTTTGGAACCCCTGATGGGTTATATCGTTTTGGCCGAACGGCTTTGGAACGAACCTGAGAACCCCTCCTGGCGATCGGCCTGGAATTTTGGTCCCGATTCGTTGGACCTATGGCCGGTGTCCGCCGTGGCCGACGCCTTTTGCGCCGCTTGGGGTGAAGGGGCCAACTGGCTTAATGTCTCAGACCCCAATGCGCCTTATGAGAGTTCGTTTTTAAGCTTGTGTATAGACAAAGCCGTCCAAGTACTTGGCTGGAAACCGCGCTGGCAGACGATTGACGCCGTTGAAAGAACCGCCTTATGGTATAAAAATTATGGCCAAACTGGTTTTAACGCCGCCAACGCCTGCGCCCTGGAAATCCAAGACTACATAGCCAAGTCACGATAAGCGCCGTAAGCTTTCCATTTCGCTAAGGCCCATGGCCTAAGCTTTGGTTATCCTGAATCGCTTGTCAGCTTTAAAACAAAAACGATTCGAGGCAAAGTTTTTTAACGCCTATGGAAAACGATATATTCACCGGTAACGACATATCCACCGATTTGGATGAATTGGTGTCAGTTGAGCCTTCGCCTTGGGGAAGTCTATCCGGCGCGAAGGTTTTTCTTACCGGGGCCACCGGCGTTTTCGGTCGATGGATGCTTGAAAGCCTATTGTGGGCCAATGACAAACTGGACTTAAAAGCCACGGTCACCGTTTTGGTTAGAGATCCCGAGCTCTGGACGCGGCGGCTTCCGCGTCTGGCTAAACATAAGGCCGTTAAGATGGTTACCGGGGACATCCTTAGTTTCGATTTCCCCCAGGGGACTTTTTCCCACATTGTCCACTTGGCCTCCCCATCCGGGAAAGTCCATCAAGCTGACCCCATATACGCTTTTGAGTTAATACATGGCGGCGCCAAGCGAGTTCTCGATTTGGCCGTGGCCTGCGGGACTGAGCGTTTTTTATACGTTAGTTCCGGAGCCGTATATGGACGGCATTATAAAAAAATACTTTGTATCCCAGAAACTTGTTTGGAGGCCCCAGATCCCTTGTCTGTCAGGAACTCCGCTTACGACGAAGGCAAGAGAACCGGGGAATTACTTTGTTCCCTTT
>JAITLH010000282.1 GCA_031277995.1 Deltaproteobacteria bacterium | reverse complement strand
CCTGGCCGACAACAGCAAATCCACTGGTACCAACGGTACCGCAGCTCCTTCATTTGGGGCCGCTTTCGGCAATTTGGACAAACTTTTGGCGGAAAAGAAGCAGTCCAATGACGAGGCCGGCAACTAAAAAAAAGGACTAAACATGTCCCAAAACGACAACCAAGGGTGGGGGCCTGAGGGCCGCCCCCTGACCGGGGGGGAGCAAAATCCCCCCCACCCGGATGATCCGGCGAGATTCCCACAAAGCCCAGCGCCCGCCCCAAACCAAGCCCCCAATCAGTTTTTCGACCAGGCCCAGAGCCCTCCAGGCCAATTGGGGGAAAATGTCCCCAATGCCCCCTACGCTCAGGGCCCCGCCGATTGGCCGGAAGCGGGCTATGCTCCGCCGCCAGCCTATGGCGCCCCGGCTGGCCCGGCCCCGATGTACGGGACTTACCCGGCCCCAGGCGGCCCAGGGGGGCCCTTTGGTCCCCAAGGCCCGCCGCCAGCCTATGGCGGCCCGGCCAATCAGGCTTGGCCTCCGCCCCGGGGTGGCCCCCCAGGTCACCCGGTCAACCGGGCCTTTCCGCCGCCCCCGCCCAGAAGCGGCCCCAATAATAGGTCTTTTTTGACCTGGCCCTTGGTGGTTTTGCTTTTGGGCATTTTGATGATTGGCGGCTGCGTTTACAACGTCGGGCAAACCTTCAGTAAGCTAGCCTATTCCGGCTCCTCCTCGCTTTCGAGCTTGGTTGAACCGGGCTTGGGCGTTTTGGTGGTTCAGGGCGAGATTTTCAGTACCCAATGGGCCATCGAGGTTTTGGAAGAATTTGAGGAAAACGACAAGATCAAGGCCTTGGTCCTAAGAGTCGATTCCCCGGGCGGAGCCGTGGCCCCTTGTCAGGAACTCTATCGAGCCCTACAGGCTTTTACCAAACCCGTAGTCGTTTCCATGGGCTCGGTGGCCGCCTCGGGCGGACTCTACATCGCCGTGGCCGGAAACCACATCATGGCCAACCCCGGCACCATCACCGGTTCGATTGGGGTCATCATGGAGACCATTGAGTTTGACCAAGCCATGGATAAATTGGGCATTAAGGCCCAGGTCATCAAAAGCGGTCAGTTCAAAGACATGGGCTCGCCATTTCGGGCCATGAGACCCGAGGAGCAGACCTTATTGCAAAACATGGTCTTGGAGGTTTATGAACAATTCGTGGCCGACGTGGCCGCCGGCCGGCCCAAGCTTAATACGCAACAAATTAGGCAAATGGCCGACGGACGGGTCTTCACCGGCCAGGAAGCCTTAAAACAAGGCCTGATCGATGAGTATGGCGGCCTTAAAGAAGCCCTAAATAAAGCCAAAGAACTGGGCGGAATACCTCCCTCGGCCGATCCTGAGATCATTTACGAAGACGGCCGTTACGGCTTGATTGAACAGCTTTTTGGAGTCAAGTTAGCGTTTTTAAATAAAGTCGATTCCACTTTGGAGCAATCGGCCAGCTTGAAGTTTATTTACCGGCCAGGTCTGTTTTAAGCCCAAGTTTCTCTTTGGCCCCCTAGCTCAAAGAGAAACTTTTTAGATTCTGGCCTGGGCTCATCCAAAGGCGTCTTATGGCTTCCCATAAAGGACTTCCCCATTCGATTCTGCTTAAACGTTTGACCGAAAAGTGCCAAGACTTTCCCCCGGACGTCACCGCCATGGCCTTGGAGCTGGTCTTGGATAATCTTCGTTTGGCCCTGACCGCCGGTCAGCCGGTCACCCTCAGAGGCTTTGGGCGCCTGATCCCCCGTAAGTACCATGGCCAAACCCGCAAAAGGTTTGGCCTGCTTTTTCACGCCAGTCCCAAGTTAAGCCGTAGACTTAATGCCAAAACTGCCTGGCCGCCTGATTTCCCGGACCGGTGAATTTTTCCCAATTCCAAAAAAAGCGAAAACCCCTAGATTTAGGGGTTTTCGCTTTTTGGCGTTAAAGAAGCCGAGACCAGCTTTTTTTAAAAAAGCCGGCCCTCGGCGAAACGGGCCTTGGCCTTAAGGGGTATACCCGGACCCTCGACCACGATAATGGTGCCGGCCAGATGATCGATCTCGTCTTGGGAGTGGCAGACGTAGATGATGGGCAGATCCAGACTTTTTAAACTCTTTAGATAAGGCATGATTTCGTTTTTGCGTTCCTGATCCAAGGCGCTTAAGGGCTCGTCCAAAAAAAGTATCTCGGGCCTGGAGGCCAAAGCCCTGGCCAGGGCGGCTCTCTGGCGCTCCCCCCCGGATAGGTTATCGGGCTTGCGGTCCATCAAATGGCCAATGCCCAAAATATCTATGAACTTTTCCAGGTCCACCAGACGGGGGTTTTTGGTGCGCTTGATGGCCCGTTTGGCCCCGTACTCCAGGTTTTTTTTGACCGTCAAATGAGGAAATAAGGCCCCGTCCTGAAAAACGTAGCCCAAGGGGCGGCGATGGGTCGGTAAGAAAAAAGAGCCTTCCTGCCAAACGCTCCCGTTCACGGCAACGTAGCCGCTGGCCCTGGTCAGACCGGCCAAACAGCGCAAAAAGGTGGTTTTTCCGGCCCCGGAAGGCCCGGTAATCACGGTGATGCCCTGCCCGGGAAAGCTGATTTCAAATTTAAAATCAAGAGGTTGTCCCTTATTGGGCGTCTCGAAACTTAGATCCAAGTTGGCGTCAATGGTCATGGCAGTTA
>JAITLH010000204.1 GCA_031277995.1 Deltaproteobacteria bacterium | reverse complement strand
TGCTCTCAATCGATCCGTTTTTGTGTTTGTTGGCCTTTATTCCCATGCCGCTCATTACCGTCCTCACGGCCAAATTCGGGAGCGCCATCTACAAAAGGGTTTTGGAGGCCCAGGACATTTTTGGCCAAATGACCGAGGTGGTGAGGGAACAGTTAAGCGGCTTTAAAGTCATACGGGCCATGGCCTTGGAGCGCTTGTCCCAGGCCGAGGTCTCATCGATCAGCCGAGTATACCTAAATAAAAATATCCACTTGGCCCTGATCCTGGGCGGCTTTTTCCCCATGATGACCTTGCTTACCAACATGGCCTTGGCCCTGGCCCTTTATATCGGCGGGCGGTCAACCATCATGGGTAACATCAGTCCCGGGGATTTCGTGGCCTTCATAACCTATTTGGCCCTCCTTTCCTGGCCCATGCTGGCTTTGGGCATAACCCTGGGCATCGTCCAGTCGGGCATGGCTTCCCTCGATCGCCTGGCCCGGGTCCTAAAGGCCCGGGAAGTCGATATCCATCCCCCCTCTTTTGACTTTCCCGATCCCGGCCCGGCCTTTGACATAAAATTCGAAAACGTCACCTTCGCTTACCCGACCCGGCCCGAACCGGTCCTAAGGGACATAAACCTCACCTTCCCGGCCGGCCAAATCTCGGCCGTGGCCGGCCCCACCGGTTCGGGAAAAAGTACCCTGGCCGCCCTGCTCCCGGCCCTTTACGAACCCGGTGGCGGGCAAATACTAATTAACGGCATCCCCTCGACCCAATGGCCCTTGGGGCGCCTCCGGGCCCTTTTTGGTTACGTTCCCCAGGAAGGTCACGTTTTTACCGGCACCATGCGCCAAAACCTGGCCTTTGGGGCCCCCGACGCCACCGACGAGGACATAATAAAGGCCGCCGAGGCCGCGGCCATCCCCATGGACCCCGAGGTCTTCCCCCTGGGCCTGGAAACCCTGGTTGGGGAAAGGGGCCTAACCCTTTCCGGGGGCCAAAGGCAGCGCTTGGCCTTGGCCAGGGCCCTACTAATCAATCCCCCTTTCCTCATCCTGGACGATACCCTATCGGCCGTGGACGCGGCCGTCGAAGAAGAGATCTTGGCCCGCCTGGCCCCCCTGCGCCGCGGCCGCGGCACCCTAATCGTAAGCCACCGCCTCACCAGCCTCTCCAAGGCCTCCAACGTGGCCGTCCTCGAGGAGGGCCGCCTGGAAGCCTTTGGCGACTTCGCTTCCCTAACCCAGGGCGACGGCTACCTAGCCCGGATCGCCGAACTGGCCAAACTGGGCGTCTCCCAGGATCCCTTCCTTTTAAGGCCCAAAGCCCGGCCCCAAACCAGGCCGGATGGCCCCTCCCCAAACCCCGGCCCAGGCCCCGGCCGGGGCCCAGGGGGCGCCCAAAAATGAGCGATCGGCCCAAGGACCTACCCGAAACCATGAAGGTTTTGGAAGAGGAAAATTTTGAGGAAAAGGAAAAAAGCCTCCGCCGGCAAGCCCAAATCATCAAAAACATAAAAATCCAAACGAGTTTCGAGCCTGGCCAACAAAAACTCCCCGAGGGCCAATTCGCCTCCAGCCAAGGGGCGACCCGGGACCAGGAATTGGACGGCTTAAGCGAGGCCGATTCGAGTAGGCCCTTCACGGCCGCGGACTTTAAGCTCCTAACCAGCCTTTGGCCCTTGACCAAGCCCTTTCGGAAAGACCTTTTCTGGGGCGTTTTCATGATCGTGGCCGCCGCCCTGGTCAGTTTGGCCTTGCCGTATCTGACAAAAGTGGCCATCGATCGCCATATCCTCCCCCTGGGGCGGCTTTTTTACTTCGAAAGCCCCCAAATCTTCGCCGACGGCACCCTTTCTCCCCTAATGGTCGGCCGCCTCAAACCCGCCATGTTCCAAAAGGCCGCGGACGGCGTTTTCGTTTTACCCGCCGCTCGATCCGACTTAATCGATCGCCGCCAGGAAAAAGCCCTGGTGGATAAGGGCCTGCTCAAAACCGAAAAAATGTACTTTAAACAAATCGACCCGGTCGATGTTTTTAAAGTACCCCAGGAAAACTCCGTCTCCGAAAAAACGGCCCGGCCCCAAGGCGACCCCAAATTTACCCAAGATCGATTTACCCAAGATCAAGCGGAAAAAATTCTGGCCCGGAGCCCCGCCAGCCTAATCGCCGGCTCGACCTTGGCCATATCGGAAAGGGATCTGGTTAAACTCAAAGGCAGTTTGGCCCTGACCCTAAGGGGGGCGGACGTCTCGGGCCTGGGGATCTTGGCCGTGGTATTTGCCGTTTTGATGGTTTTCGGTTACGTTTTTGACGTGGGGCAAAGGTATTACCTTGAGGCCGCTTCCCAAAAACTCGGCCACAACCTAAGGGAAACCCTATTGGCCCATCTTTTTTCCCTCTCCCAGTCCTTTTTCGACCACCAGCAAACGGCCAGGCTCACCTCGAGACTTACCTCCGACATCAATAACATAAACGCCATGGTCAAAACCACGGCCGCTTCGTTTTTTAGCGACATACTGAGCCTTATTGGGGTGGTGGCCATCATGTTGGCCCTTTCCCCCAGACTGGCCGTGGCCGCCTTGGTTTTGACGCCCCTGGTCGCGCTCCTCTCTTACCACTTTAGCCGCGTTTCCAGAAACATCCAAAGGGATTTACGGGCCAAGGTCTCGGCCATAAACCAAGCCTTTAGCGAAGCCATGGCCGGGATGTCGGTCATTAAGGCCTTTCGCCGGGAAAGGCAATCGGCCAAGGAGTTTTCCGAATTAAACGAGAGAAACTACCAAACCGGTTACCAACAGGTCCACAGCGTGGCCATATTCTTACCCTTGGTGGAACTTTGCTCCTTCGTGGTTTTGGCCCTGATACTCTACGTGGGCGGCCTGGGCGTGGTCAACGATTACGTTAGCCTGGGGGTTTTGGCCGCCTTCGTCGGCTACACCAATAGGTTCTTTAATCCCATTAAGGATCTGGCCGAAAAAGTCAACACTTTGCAATCGGCCTTCGCTTCCCTGGAGCGCATCATCGCCCTCATGAAGGTTGACGACGTGACCCTGGGGGGCGATCAAAAACCCCAAAAGGACGGGGGCGCCGTGACCTTCGAAAAGGTTTGCTTTCGTTATTCCCCGGACGGGCCCCTGGTTCTTTCGGACATAGACCTAAAAATCGAAAAGGGCCAATCGGTGGCCTTGGTCGGCAGCACCGGCAGCGGGAAGTCAAGCCTAATAAGCTTAATGCTGCGCTTTTATGACCCGACCTCGGGCAAAATCCTCTTTGACGGCCAAAACGTCAAGGACCTTGACCTTAAGGCCCACCGTAAGCGCCTGGGGCTGGTGACCCAGGACGTTTATCTCTACTCGGCTTCGGTCATGGACAACCTTAGGCTGGGCCGAAAGGATTTAACCGACGAGCAAATCGTCCGGGCGGCCAAGGCCGTGGGCGCCCACGACTTTATCGAAAAACTCCCGGGCGCCTACCTAGAAACGCTGGGCCCGGCCGGGCGGGGTCTATCGGCCGGCCAAAAGCAGCTTATTTCCTGCGCCCGGGCCCTAATCGATTCCCCGGAAATCGTCATCCTCGATGAGGCCACGGCCTTCGTCGATTCCGAAACCGAGCTCCTAATCGAAAAGGCCATGAAAACCCTTTTTAAGGGGCGCACCTCCATCGTCATCGCCCACCGCCTCTCGACCATCCGCCGGGTCGATCTGATCATGGTCCTGCACCTTGGCCGCGTCATCGAGCGCGGCTCCCACGCCGAGCTTCTGGCCCAAAAGGGCTTTTATTACCACCTGGCCAAACTCCAGGGTTTGGCAGACCAAACCCTTTAGCTTGGCCGACCAAGTTTTGGCCGACCAAACCCTTTAGCTTGCCCCCCCAAACCGATTCGCCCGCGGGTTACGGTCCTTTGGCCCCCCCGGCTACCAAAAACGGGGCCACGCTTCGCGTCCCATTGATCCTGTCCCATTTATTATTAATTCTTGGATTGTGGGCGATTAGGGAGTATGATAATAACGTTAACCCCGGTCGGTTGATTCGTTGGCGCTGGGAGGGAATGGGTTATGAAAAGAGCCTTATTGAGTCTGACGCTTTTATTGGCCATGGTTTTGGCTGGCCAGTTTCCCTCCGGCGAGGCCTTGGCCCAATCCCAAACGATTTCAAAGCTTTTAAAGGACGTCGAGGAATACGTCAAGGTCAGGTACCGCTTTTTGACCGCGAACGACAAGGGTTCCTGGGTCCCCTTTGTCGATAGCGACAAAACCAAGGCCAAAAAAGAACTTGACGCCTACCTGGACGACGCCTTGTCGATATTGCTAAACGATCGGGTCATAAAAATAAAGGACGACATCAAGGCCCTTTACAAGAAAAACCGCGACCTGGAAGCGGAAATTTCCGCCCTCAGCCTAAAAAAAATCGACGCCCCGTCCGGGAAAAAATTTTTCGAGGTCTGGAAAAGCACCTCCGATGACATAACCGACAAAATCGCCGACCGCAGAAACTCCATCAAAAAAAACAAGCTTTTAATCGACAAATACATGGATGACATCGTCGGGGAACTCGCGGCCGGGAAGGTGGAACTGACCAAGGAACAGGTCAATAACATTTTCATCTCCAACGGCGAGGATCAGTTAAAGGCCATCGTGGTTTTGAAAAACCTCTACGCCATCTGCGACGCTCTTAAGCAATCCATCGCCCAGTCAAACGACATAAACGTCAACAAAAAATACTACGGCGTTTTTCTACTGGCTACCGACGCCCACAAAAAGCAGCTGGAGACGAACCTAGTCAACATCGACGAGGTTTACCTCCCCAAACTCCATGAGCTCCAGCAAAATAACCGCGTCTTAATGGAAACCACCAGAGCCCTGGCCCAAAACAATCCCCAATACGAAAACAACCTCATCGCCCAACGCCAAACCCAGGAGGTGGCCGAGAAATTTCAAATCCTGCTGCGAAACCAAGCCGCCATCGTGATGGACCGCCTGGACGCCCTTGAGGACATCATCCTTTACGCCGAAAACACCTACTCCACGGTCGATCTGGCCTCGAGCCTGGCCAATTCCATGGACCAAAGCGTAAACGATCTCCAAGAACTCCTGGCCATGCCGGTCATCCCGCCCCTGGCCTTTGAAAACAGCCTGGAAAGTAAATTTTTGGAAATATCCCAAAAACTCGCCTCCAACTAAGTACCTTTCCCAAACTTAGTTCTTTACATAACCTTTTCGCCCTTTTTTAGGCAACTTATACCACGAGAGATTTTTTCATGTCCAATTGTTCAAGTTGCGGAGCGCCCACCAACCCCACCGACATAAATTGCCCCTCCTGCGGGCAGCCCCAAGCCGCCCAGGGCGGCCAGGGCGGCCAGCCCTACGGGGGCCAACCCTACGCCAATCAGCCCTACGGCGGCCAACCTTACCCCGGCCAGCCCTATCCGGGCCAGCCCTATCCCGGCCAGCCCTTCTACGACCCGTACCAGTCGCCTTTAAGCAAAACCGTCGCGCTGCTTTTGTGCTGGTACCTGGGCGCCCTGGGCGTGCACCGTTTTTACGCCGGAAAAATCCTAACCGGCGTTATCATGTTCCTTACCGGCGGCGCCTTTGGGATTTGGATCATCGTTGACTTTATCTTGATCTGCCTTAACCAGTTTACCGACGCCGAAGGGCGGCTGGTCAATAAACCCTGCAACCTGCTTGTGGTCATTTTGGCCATCGCCTTGCCCACCATTTTGTTCGTAATCTTGATTTTCATATTCGTCGGCTACTACTTCGCCGCGGTCAACCCTCGCCTAGGCGTATAAAGTAGCCCCTTTTCCGCGGTCCGCCCCGGCCTAGGCGCCTAAAGTCGCCCCTTTTTCCGGGGTCCACACCGGCCTAGGCGCCTAAAGTCGCCCCTTTTCCGGGGTCCGAAATCCCTCGGGCCCCGCCCGGTTTTTTGGCCGCCCCCTTTTTTCCCTTCACACCCCAGGAAAACGAGAATGCCCACTTGCTCAAACTGCGGACAAACCATTAGCTATTACGACAAAACTTGCCCGCATTGCCGGTACTCCCTAGGGGAGCAGACCTCGGCCCCTTACAATCCCAATCTAGGCGCCGTGCCCACTTCCCAACCCTACCAAGGCGAAGCCCCTCCGCCCCACCCGGGCCCCGCTTCCCAGCCCTATCCGAGCGGCCGCCCCCCCCCCCCGCGCCCCCCAACACCCCCCCACCCCCCCCCCCCCCCCCCCCCCC
>JAITLH010000150.1 GCA_031277995.1 Deltaproteobacteria bacterium | reverse complement strand
AGGTTACTTAGCTCTTGGTTGGCCACGTTTTGCCAAAGGGGATCGGGCAAGGTGGAGATGATTTCCAGGACGGAGCGGTATTGGTCTTGGAGGCCCATGCGTTTATAGGCGCCGGCGATGGTGTAGAGGGATTCGCCGCTGACCTCGGGGGGGCGGTTGGCCAGGGCTAGGTCAAAGTTTCGTTGGGCGTCTTGGGAGCGGCCTAGTTCTTGATAGACCTGGGCGACTTGGAGGTATTTGGCAAAGCGGTCGTTTAGATCGCCTTGGCCGTTGGGCTCGCGGCTTAGGAATTCTTCCATGGCCCCGGCCCAGTCTTCGACCCGGCCTTCCTCGAGGTAGAGACTAAGAAGGAGGTCTTGGACGGGTTTGGTGTCGTCAAGGCCGGGATCGGCCACGATGCCGCGCTCTAGGGTGGAGAGGGCTTGGCCGTTACGGCCCGAGGCCATTTCGAAGCGGGTTTGGTCTAAGAAGGTTTGGCCAAATTGGGGGTTGGCCGTGAATTTGGACCTGTAGATGTCGTAGAGATTACCGACGTCATCGACGCGGCCCATGTTCTTGGCCAGGTTAATCTGGTCCATGAGAATCTGGGCTTCTTGGGCGGTGTCGGGGTAGTCGCGACGAAAGTTGGCCAAATCCTCAAAGGCCTCTTGGTTTAGGCCCAGATCGGTTTCTATGGAGGCCAGTTCCAACATGACCTCGCTTCGATCTTGGCGCTGGGGATAGTTATCGATAAATTGTTGGTAATGGTCCAGGGCGGCTTGGTTTTGGCCTTGGCGCATCTCCATTCTGGCCGTAAGGAGGGTCAGGTCGGGAATCCTCTCGTCGCTGGGGTATTGGGTTAAAAACTCATTCCAAGCTTGCAGGCCCTCTTGGTTACGGCCCAGGGCGAATAAATCCTTGGCCTTTTCCAGCAAAAGATCGCTTTGGCGGGGATCGTCGGGGTAGATTTGCTCAAAGCGATCGAGGATGGTGAAGGCTTGGTCGGCGGCGTTTAGGTTTATTAAGTCATGGTACTGGGTAACGTAGGATTCCCGGGTAAGGTTATCGTTGGGATAGAGCCTTTCAAACTCGGCCATGACCTCGATGGCCTCGTCGGGGCGATCTATGGCGATTAGGTCCTTATACTCCATTTGGTAGGATTCCTTGGTCAAGGGATCGCCGGGGAATCTGGATCTTAGTTCCCTTAGGGCGGCCACGGCCTCGTCGGGCCTTTGGGTATCCATGAGCTTACGATACATGCTAAGAAAAGTGGCCGGGGTTTCGGGATCCAAGGGGTATTCGGTCTGGAAGTACTTAAGGGTATCGAGCCCGGCCTGGGTATCGCCCAGGTTGAACTGTTCGGTGGCCCGATCCAAGATCATGTTTCGGGAGCGAATGTCATCGGGGTAGATCTGCCTAAAAAGTTCCTCGTAACGGTAGGCGTCGGGTAAGCGTCCGAGTTTTCTGGCGTCGGCTATGGTATCGATGATGGTTTGGGGAGCCCTGGGATCTTGGGGAAACCTGACCCTAAAATCGGATAACCGGTCCCAACTTTTTTCGTAGCGGTTAAGGCGCCTATCCATCTTGGACTGGGTTAGTAAGTATTCGGGACTTAGCTCGTCGTCAGGGTACTGGTCCATATAGGTATCCATCAAGGCCGAGGCTTGATCGTAGCGTTTGTTATTGACCAGTATGTAGATGGCGTCCGATAAGGCCGCTTGGCTTACCGGGGTCAGGGTTAAGACGTCGGGATCGTTTCTAAAGGTAATTAAGTCGCTGACGTTACCGTTGGCGCTTTGGTTGGCCAGAAGTTTTTCCACCTTGGCCAGTTCGTTATGGACGTAGTCAACGGATTCGGGAAACTCTTTCAGGGTATTTTTTAGCTGCTTAAAGGCGTCCATGGGCCGGCCGCTTTTCAAGGCCGCCACGACCAGGGCCTGTTGGTCAGCCAGCCGTTTTTCCGGGGCTTGGTCTTCGATAAACTTCCAGACCTCCAGGGCCTTGTCGTGTTGGCCCATGTTTTCGTAAGAAAGGGCCAATAGCCGCTTGAAACGCAAGAGATCCGGGCCTTCCAGATAACTTTCGTTAGCGGAGTTTAACTTGTCCACTTGGTCGAATTGCCCCAAATCAAAGCGCTCCTGGGCTTCGTTCACGACCACGCGGCTAAGGATGGGTCTGGCCTCCTCAAACAAAACCCCCTTGGGGTATTTTGAGATTAGTTCCGATAGCCACCTGATGGCTTCGGAGTTTTCTCCGTCGGCGGCCTGGGCTTGGCCAATCTTTAAATAAGCCAGCTGCAGTAAGGGCGATTCCGAGGCCTGGGAGATGATGTCATCGTACATCCTGACGGTCGCTTGCCTGGTCCCCCTCTCCAAGGCGTCAAAGACCCGTTCGGGCGAAAAGAAGGCCCGCAGGGCGCCCATGTCGGCCAGCCTTATTTCGCTTACCAAACCGCCGTCCCTATCGGGATAGCGATCCCTGGCCACGTTAAAAAAACTGATGGCCTCGTTTTGGTTGTTCATCATCTGGTAGGCGTTACCGATCCGGGCCAGCATGACGTCGGCCTTGGGGTGATCGGGCATGAGGTTTAAGGCATGCTCCAAAAACAAAACGGTCAGATCCGGCCTATTTAGATAAGAATAGCTATCCCCCAGGGCATAGAGCATGTCCGGATAGAGTTGGTAGATATTGGGATCGAGGTTTAAAACCATCCGAAACTTTTCGCAGGCCTGGCTATACAGGGTATCCATGTAATCGGCCATGGCTTCCCTTAAGGTGGCCAGGCGGCCAAAGGCCGAAGTCATGCCCTGTTCCAGTAAGGGAATCAAGGTTTTTCGGGCATCGTCCGTTAAGCCCATGGCCAGTTGCATGTCGGCGGCTTTTAGTAGGGAAAGGGCGGTGTAGTTGGAATCGGGGTAGTTTTCCGCGGCTAGCTTATAAAACCCGGCGGCTTCGTTATTGAAGTCCATTTGGCGATTGGCTTCCCCGATCATGAAGGAGGCCCTGGGGGAGGTGAAACTGTCCGGAAAGGCTTCGATGGCTAGGCGCCAAGCGTCGGTAGCGTTTAAAAAGTTATCCGGCAGTCCCTTGGCGAAATAAGCGTCGCCGATTAAAAACCAGGCCGGGTCGGCGTAATGGTGGTCGGGAAATTCCGTTTTAAATCTCTCAAGCTTTTGCAGGCCAGAATCGAGGTTGCCGTTACTTAGATCCGACAAGGCCGACTGGACCAGCCTTTCCGGGGCTCCCTGATCCGGCGTTCCGACCATGAATAGGGAAAGGCCCTTAACCACCTCGTCAAAACCGGGGGGATTTAATTGCAAATGTTCTTCTGGGGTCAATATGGGCTGGCCAGTCTCGTCAAAAGTTGGCGCCTGCTCCGGATCTTGGAGGTTTTTGAAATCGACCACGCAAGAATAGGCGTCCCGGCTTAAAAAATGTCGAACCTCAAACTTGTTGGTGTTTAAGGTAACCCGGGCCACCAATCTGTTATCGATTTCGCTAATGGCCACGCTTCTGACCAAGGCGTCGGTGGGGCTCTGGCCCTGGCCTGGGTCAGTCATTTCCCCAAAGTCCAAGACGAAAGTATCGACGTCTTCTCGCCTTAAAATAACGTCATCGACCCTATCCTCAAAGGTAAAGACCAAACGGGAATACTCGTCCATGGTCCCCAAACTAACGTTTTTTAAGGTATTGGCCAAGGCCAAATCCGGGCCCAAAAAAATCAGGCCCCAGGCGAAAAAAAGCCAAAAAAGGGCGCACCTTGGCCCGGGCCAATGAATGGCCCTAAATAAACCAAAAATAGATTTAGCCAACCGGTCCACCATGAAAACTACCCACCAACCACCTTTCTCGCGATCGCGCCTTAGTGATTAAGTCCCATCATACCTCAAAGCGGCCCTTGGTTCCCACACTAGCCTTAGCTTTGGCCAAGCTTACCGTTTTAGTTTTGGCGGCCAAGCTCCCAGGCCGCGGGGCCGCTGGGCCGCGGGGGGGCGGCCGCTGGCCTAAAGGGGGCGGCGGTCGGAAAGTTTGGCCAGGGAAGGTTAACGGGCCCCAAAGACAACGCGGCCTGGGCAAACTAAGGTCCCCCTATATTTATCGGCATTTTTTCAGGAAAATTAAGGGCTTAAATTAATCGCCTTGGATGGCTTAGTAAGTTACTTTTGGAAAATAAACTGGGGCTAAAAGCGATTAAAATAAGCTAAAATTAAAAATCAGATAAGACAATATGTTAAGCACTAAGAATAGGACGGGGATAAAATTACCCCCATAGGTTATTTCGCAATACCAATGCCAAGTTTTGGAGGATTTTTAGTTAATTAAAGTCGGTTAAAGTTTGCTAGTGTGAATAAAAGCTAATGAAATATGTGAGGTTTTTATTCGATGCCTTTCTTTTTTAGTTTTTCCAAAAACGTGGTCCGGTTTAAACCCAGGGCCTTGGCGGCGTGGTTTTTGACGCCGTTGTTGGCCTTTAGGGCGGAGCGGATCAGGCGATCCTCAAAGCGGTTTATGACCGAGCTTAGATCGACGCCGGATTCGGGAAAGCGCAGTATGGGCTCAACCAAAGTGGCCAATTCGGGGTCCAGTTTGACCTCAACGAGATGGCCCGAGGGGATATTTTCATCTAGGGCGAATATTTGGGAATCAGGTTCGTCTACGTTATAGGGGTTTAATACCTTGGAGATGTTGGAAAAATCAGGTCCCCGGGAATCGTCGTCAGTTTTGTCTTGGTCGGCAAAATCACTCGCGCCGTAATCTGGGTCCTTTTGGCCCCCGTCGCGTTGGGCTAGCGGAGCGGCTTGGCCCAGCGGGGCCCCTTGATTTGGCTGAGAGGGCGGGTCGCCCTGAGAGCTAGCTTGGGGTCCGGCGGCCAGGGCGCCGGCATGCGGAGCGCTTTGCGGCCGCGGGTGAGTGGTAGGGAAGCGGGATTCGACGTCTTGGAGCAGGCGGGCCGGGAGGTCGCTTTTGGTGAGGACCGGGCCGTCGGCTAGGATGACCATGCGCTCCATAAGGTTTTCGAGTTCCCGGACGTTACCGGGCCAGCG
>JAITLH010000094.1 GCA_031277995.1 Deltaproteobacteria bacterium | reverse complement strand
GGTGGTCGAGGCCATGGGCGAATTAAACGTTCCCGCCTCCATGGGCCGGGTTTTTTTGACCTTGACCAGTTTGTTACATGACATCGGGAAACCCAAGGTCACGGTTATTTCTCCCGACGGGCGGGTGGTCACCAGGGGCCACGGCCAGGCCGGGCTCCCCTTGGCCAAAAAGTTTTTGGCTTCGATTAAGGCCCCAGGCCACGTCTCCAAGCCGGTTTTAAGGCTCATTGAACGCCACATGGATTTGACTTTTAGGGAGCCCACGACCTTGAACCTAAAAATCCTGGCCAGGCGTTTGGCGCCCTTTTGCGACCTGGGACATTTTTGGGCCATGGCCAAGGCCGACTGGAACGGCCGTAGCCCTTACCCCTTTTTTTACCCCTGGACGCTGGAAGAATTTTTGGAGCCCGTGGACGGGCAAACCGGCCCCGGCCCCATCCCCTTGGAAGCCAGGGAGCTTATGGAAAAACTTAATCTCGAGGGCGGCCCCATCGTCGGGAAACTCATGGACGTCGTCACCCAAGCCTTTGACCAGGGCACCGTCCGCACCGCCGAGGAAGCCCTGGAGCTGGCCGCCTCGGCCCTGGCCAACCCCGGGTTCATGGCGGCAAACTCCTAAAGGCGTTTGTCCCGGGCCGCTTGGGGCCCTTAAGGCTTAAAGGACCTGGGCCTAAACGATTTGGAGCCAAGGGCCCGGACGGCGATGGTTTGGGCCGAAATTACGCGCGAAAAGGTAATTTCGTCAGTTTTTACTTAAAAAATTAAAAGCGCCCTAATTTGACCAAATTTTTTTGGCCGCGGTATTTTTTTGCTTTTTTCGAAATCGATCGTTAAAATATCTCCGCCGTGGGGTTAGATAGCTACGGGGCTGGGAATTTAACCGTTGGTTTAAACCGGCCCGGGTATTTTTTGTCCGTTTAGCGGATTGGTTTTTTCTCCCCTCCGGCGCCTTGGCGGCTCGATTTGACGAGATATTTCGCCTCGTAAATTCACTCCATTTTTGTATTAATTCTTGTTTTTCTCGTAAAATTAAAGATATAATACGTTACGAAGTTATTCTATTTTTTCGGGCTCCTTACAGGCTAACGAAAAACGATAACTATGGGTACGAATTAAGCTCTATTTGAGCTTTTCTGATCCGATTTCTCCCTCGGTTAAAAGCGAGGGTTTGTTTGGGGTTATTTTCATGTCCAATTTGGCCGTTATTGGCACCCAATGGGGTGACGAGGGTAAGGGCAAAGTCGTCGATCTTCTGACCGATAGGGCAGACATGGTGGTTCGTTTCCATGGCGGGAACAACGCCGGTCACACCCTGGTCGTGGGCGATTCCACCTACGCCCTCCATCTGGTTCCCTCGGGCATCCTGCACGGCGATAAAATAAGCGTGATCGCGACCGGGGTGGTCGTGGATCCGGGCGTTTTAATCGGCGAAATAAAAGATTTGACGGCCAGGGGCGTTGAGATAAGCCCCAAAAATCTAAAAATCAGCGGTAAGGCCCACGCCATTTTGCCTTACCATAAGCGCCTGGACGAGGCCAGGGAAAGTAAGGCCGGGGACGCCAAGATCGGGACCACCGGGCGGGGCATCGGCCCGGCCTATGAGGATAAGGCTTCCCGGGTGGGCCTTAGGTTATCCGATCTTCTTGACCTAAACTTATTCGAAAGCAAGGTCAAAAAGGCCCTGGAAGAAAAAAACTGCCTTTTCGAAAACCTCTACGGCCAAAAACCCCTGAAAACCGCGGACATCATGGCCGAGGCCCGCGATTGGGCCGCCTTTCTTTCGCCCTTTATTACCGACACTTTTGAAATCATCCAAAAAGCCGCGAAAGAAAACAAAAACATCCTTTTCGAGGGGGCCCAGGGCGTTCAATTGGACATTGACCACGGCACCTATCCCTTCGTCACCAGTTCCAACCCCACGGCCGGGTCCGTTTCCGTCGGCTCGGGCCTGGCCCCCAATAAGATCGATAAAGTCGCGGGCCTGGTTAAAGCTTATACCAGCCGGGTCGGGGAGGGTCCTTTCCCCACCGAACTTTTGGACGATACCGGTACCAGGATAAGGGAAATTGGCCGGGAATTCGGCACCACCACCGGAAGGCCCAGGCGCTGCGGTTGGCTTGACGCGGTGGTCGTTAGAACCGCCGTGGATCTTTGCGGCATCGATAGCCTGGCCATAACCAAGCTTGACGTTTTGCGCGGCCTGGACGAAATCAAGATGGCCACCTCATATCGCCTCGACGGCCAAGAACTATTCCACGTCCCGGGCGTTT
This sequence comes from Deltaproteobacteria bacterium, assembly GCA_031277995.1. Taxonomy (GTDB): domain Bacteria; phylum Desulfobacterota; class Desulfarculia; order Adiutricales; family Adiutricaceae; genus JAIRNQ01. The sequence goes on along the minus strand of JAITLH010000094.1, from coordinate 6,514 downwards.
TGTCCGATTTTTCCCGGGTCGAACCCGTCTACGAAACTTTCAAAGGTTTTTCCCAAGACATCAGCTCGGCCCGGACCATGGACCAACTTCCCCCGGAGGCCAAAACCTTCCTAAACCGCCTGTCCGAAACCGTCGGCGCCCGCGTGGGCCTGGTCTCGGTTGGCCCGGAACGGGGGCAGACCATAATCTTGGATGAATTTTTCAAATAGGGCAAAATTTTTCACTTTTGGCGACAAAATCCGGAAAATAAAATTTTTTTAGGCTCGCTTGAGGCCAAAATTCCCAAAATTTTTCCGCTTTTTGTCCCAAGATCCGAAAATAAAATTTTTTCAGGCTGGCCCGGGACCAAATTTACCAAATATTTTAGGCCTTTAGCGTTTGGTTTTACTCCCTTGAGCCCCAAAAAAATTCTTCGTTAGATATTTTGGCTTGTTAACCCCCACTTTCGTAACGCGAACCAATCCTGGTTAACTTTAACCCAAACCCGATTTTTACCAATTGTTTGACTGATTTAGATTCGAGGTTTATCGCGCCAATCCTAAACCATGCTACTTGGCGATCCCGGGCCGGGTTTAAAAACCGACTAAAATTAACCCGCTTTTTTCTTTGGCTTTGGGGGCCAAAACAAAACCCGGGGTCACAAAAAAATCACCGGGCAAAACTCGACCTTTTCTTAGGCATTTAAGGGTCTTAGACATTGGCTTTGGGGGCCAAAACAAAACCCGGGGTCACAAAAAAATCACCGGGACAAAACTCGACCTTTTCTTAGGCATTTAAGGGTCTTAGACATTAGCTTTGGGGTGCCAAATGCAAACCACGCGACTTGAGGATCTTGAGGCTAAACTTGACATTTACAAAAGCACTTTAACCGAAATCTATGAGCGCTATACCCAGAAACTAGAGGAACTGTCGTTGGTCCGTAGGGTTGGCGACGCCCTGCGGACGACCATGACCGTGGAATCATTGGCCTCGGCTTTGATGGCCAGTGTCGCCCACGAGGTCGTGGCCGACAGGTTGGCCTTGATACTTAAGGAAAGCGAGGGCGAGCGGTCGGTTTTAAGGCTCGTCGCGTCTTACTGGACCGATCGCGAGGAATTCAAATACTACCCCGAAGGGCAGGGGCGCCTTTGGAGCCTGGCTTCCCTGGGGCCGGGTTTTGAGGAAGTCGCGGTCACCGGTCCCATAACCGTTCCCGAAGCCCCGCTGGGCGCGGACCCCACGGCCCCGGAGCCCGATGGCGCCCGGGCGATTTTGTTGGCCCCGTTTTTGGTGCGGGGTCGTTTTTTGGGCTTACTGGTCCTCTCAAGACCCCAATCGCAGCCCTTTTCCAGCGAAAACGAGCACATGCTCTCGATCATGGCTGACCAGGCCAGCGCGGTCCTATCAAACGTCCAACTTTTTGACGAGCTAAGCCGCATAAACACCCGCCTAAGCGATTCGGAAAGACGGGCCAGGGAAACCTCGGATTATCTGGAGAGATTACTCGAGACCGCCAACGACGCCATTTTGACCTTGGACGGCCAGGGCCGGGTTACCTATTCCAATCGCAAGGCCGGGCAGTGGGGCTGGACCAAGGAAGAATTGATGGGGCGGGAATTTCGGGCTTTTTTGGAAAACGATCCCCGGCTCTCCGAATGGGAAGTGTCCAGCCCCCCTCCGGCCGATAGCGTCCTCGAAGCCATCCTAATCACCCCCGGCGGCGAGCGCCGAACCATCCTGATTTCCACCTCGGGCGTGGGCCTCGATAACGTCAGTAGTTCCAGGCAAACTTTCATGCTTATGGTCAGCGATTTGACCGAACGCCGCCAATTGGAAAGGCAACTCTTGCACAGCGAAAAACTCGCCTCCATTGGGCTTTTGGCCGCCGGGGTGGCCCACGAGGTGGGTAATCCCTTGTCGGCCATTTCGGGTTACGCCCAAATCCTGGAAGCCGGGGTCGAAAGCGAAGAAGAGCGCCTCGAATACCTGACCGCCATCCTAAACCAGACCGGCCGGATTCAAAAAATCCTGCGGGAGTTACTCGATTACTCAAGGCCCTCAAAGGGTTTGTCGGAGACCTTGGATCTTAGCCAACATCTGCCAAAAATCATGGGCATGTTGGAAAGCCAAAGGGCCATTTCCCGCATGAACGTCGTATACGCCCATGGTTTTGACGAACCCCACCCGGTCACCCTGGACCGCGATCACCTGGCCCAGATAGTCATAATAATCACCATGAACGCCGCCCAGGCCATGACCGATCAAATCGATCCCGCGCCCACCTTCACCTTGGGCCTAAGCCAGGAATCCGGCTGGGTGGTCATGACCCTCTCCGACAACGGCCCGGGCATGAGTCCCGAGGTCCGCAAACGCGTTTTCGATCCCTATTTCACCACCAAGGGCCCGGGCCAAGGCACCGGGCTGGGCTTGGCCATTTGCCAGCGCATAGTCGATAGTTCCCACGGCCGACTCGAGCTTATGACCTCCCCGGGGGCCGGGGCCTCCTTTACCATCCGCTGGCCCAAGGCCGAAAAACCAATTTAAAAAACCCGAAAAAAACCCGGCGGCCAAGCTTTCCGGCCCCCGGGCCAAAACAAAAATACATAAAAAAAACCGGGGGCCGGGTTTCGCGGTCATCGGGCCAAAACAAAATACCCATGAAAAACCCGGCGGGCAAGCTTTCCGCTTGCCCGGCCCCTATCAAAAATCAAAAACCCATTTAAGCGAAAAACGTTTTAAACTTGTGATTGGCAGCCCAAGGGAGAGAAAATCATGGCCACAGCGCCTGGACGGGTCTTGATTGTCGATGACGAAGAACATATCCGCAAGATCATGTCCATCATGCTCACCAAAAGGGGGTATCATTGCCGGACGGCCGAATCCGCCAAGGAAGCCCTGCGGATCGTGGCCAAGGAAACCTTTGACGTGGTTTTTAGCGATCTTAACATGCCCGGAATGGACGGGCTGGGGCTATTGGCCCAGTTAAGATCCGAGGTGCCCGACACCTTGGTCATCATGGTGACCGCCTTCGCCTCCATCGACACGGCCATAAAGGCCATGAAAGAAGGCGCCTATGACTACATCGCCAAACCCTTCGACGAGGAAGAAATCGTCCTGGTTTTGGAAAAGGCCTTGGAACGCGGGCGCCTTTTGGACGAAAATAAACGCCTCAAAAGGGAGATAAGCGAGCGGCGGGACGCGAACGTCTTTTTGGGCCAAAGCGCGGCCATTAGCAAGGTTTTTGACATCATCGCCAAGGTGGCCGAAACCAAGGCCACGGTCTTGATCATCGGCGAAAGCGGCACCGGGAAAGAACTGGCCGCCCGCTCAATCCACCAAAACGGGCCCAGGGCCGATAGGCCCTTCGTGGCCGTCAACTGCGGGGCCATTCCCCAAAACCTCATGGAGAGCGAGTTTTTTGGCTACGTCAAAGGGGCTTTCACCGGGGCCGAGCGGGCCAAAACCGGGCTCGTGGCCGAGGCCGACGGGGGTACGCTTTTTCTGGACGAGGTGAGCGAACTTCCTTTGGAGATGCAGGTAAAATTACTTCGGGTCCTCCAGGAGGAAGAAGTTAAAAAAATAGGGGAAAACACGCCCCGCAAGGTCGATCTAAGGGTTTTGGCCGCCACCAACAAAAATCTCAAGGAAGAAGTGGCCATGGGGCGTTTTCGGGAAGACCTTTATTATCGCCTAAACGTCATAAGCCTTAGGATGCCGCCCCTTAGGGAGCGGCCGGAAGACATACCCATGTTGGCCACCCACTTTCTGGCCCAGGCGGTCACCAAAAATAACCTCCAACCCAAACGCATGGCCCCGGCGGCCCTAAGGGTCATGGCCGCCCAAACTTGGAACGGCAACGTCCGGGCCTTAAAAAACGTCGTGGAGCAGGCGGCCATCATGAGTGACGGCCCGGTCATCGGCCCGGACGACTTACCCTTTAACCTAACCCCGCGAACCTTCAATCCCGGCGCCGAGGCGCCCCTGGACGCCCCCATCGTCCGTATCCCCAAAGACTGGATTGACCTAAAAGCCGCCGTGAAAACCGTCACGGAATTGGCCGAAACCGAAATCATCGGCCGGGCCCTATCCCTAAACGGCGGTAACCGCACCCGAACCGCCGAAGCCCTGGGCCTAAGCCGCCGGGCCTTAATCACCAAAATCGCCCTCTACGATCTCGACAATTACGCGCCCGACAATCTCGAAAATAACCCCTCGGGCGAAAAATCGGCCCAGCCCGACGCCGATGACCAAAACGGCCCCGCCCTTTGATTTAACCAAGCGGGCCCAGCCGCCCCATAAGGCGATAAAAAAAATGGCCGCGACTACGGCCCGTTTGGTTTGGCCCAAAATAATGGCCCTTTTGGCCTTTTGGCCGTAAACGGGCCAAATGGCCCCATGGCGGCCTTAGGCCCCGAAACTGACCCTTACCCCCCCGGCCACGCTTTCGCGGCCCTCCTGGGGCCCAAAACGGCCGTTTAAGGGGCATGTTTCTGGGGGACCCGAGGTCCCAAAAACAGCCGGCCTGAAAAACCTTTGGGGAAAACTTGGGGCCAGACGATTTAGTCCTGGGGTTTTCATGGCCCCGGGCGCTAAAATTTCCTCCATTTCGTTTCTAAAAATTGACGCAAAATTTTAAAAATTTTCAACCTTTATAATAAATTAAGCTCTTGTTATAATGGGTTGGGATTGGGCCTTGGCTTAAAGCGCCGGGGGAAAAGCCCCCGGGCTTTTTGGCCAAAGGCTTAAACGCTCGGCACTTTCGCAAGGCGGCCGTTTTTGCCCCCCCCCGGCCCAGGGTTTTTTGTTTTTCGCCGCTAAAGCGGCCCGCCCGGGCGGCCCGCCCGGCGGGCCGCCTTGGCGCCAACCGGACGGGTTGGGAATTTTTCGCCTGGTTTTTTTCTTGGAAAAATAGCTCATGTTTTCTTTTAAAAGATTTTCTAATTAGGGTTAAGGTTTTAATTCTAGTAGGTTGTTATCAGTGATTATTAACTTAAAATATATATGGTGTCTTAATGTTTAAAAAGCTATTTTCCAAGGCCAACAATGAAGAAAAATCCATCCTTTATTCCTCGTTGGATTTTCTTTTGGCTAGTCTTAGTCGGCTGGTTGAGCTCACGGCCTTGCTTTTGTTGGCCTCCGGCTTGGCCGACAAGCTGGCCAACGTATACGTTAGACCCTTTAGCGAAAAACCCCTGGAACTTTTGCTTTTGGCCCCGATGATCGTCTTTATTACCTTGGCCGCCTCCATCTGCCCGGCCATCAGGGCCAGGTTAAGAACCGAGTCCGGGCTGGACACCAGGAGCCTTAAGGCCAAACTGGCCATAGTTTTACCCTATTGGATCTTTGGGTTTTTTTACCTCTGGCTGGTATCCTGGCTATTGTTGCAAAACATGAATAACGGCCAGTTGATCATTTGGACCTTCACCTTGGCCACGTCCTTGTGGGCCTTAATCGTTTTGGAGGCCGTGACCAAGCACCTGGAAATTAAGGCCAAACTTAGGGAGATGACCGCCGAAGAGTTTCCCGAGGGCCTGCACGGTTTTTTTGAAAAGTGGCAAAAAAACGAGGGCGGCAAGCTCATGGTTTGCCAAAATTTTGGCCCAGGCCTAACCATGCCCACTTACCAAGGCAAAAACTTGATCGTGACCGAAAAGGCCCTGGCCGCCTTCCAACCCGAGTCTTTGAAGGCCGGGCTAATCATGGCCATGGTCTCCCAGATGCTTAAGCTCAAAAGAAACTACATTATCCTGCGCCTCGTGGCCATTACCATGGCCGTCCCGGCCTCGATGATGCTCCTTTACAGCCTGGGCTATATGATGGGTTACCCCCTCGTGGTGAGGGTCAGTAACGTGGCCTTGGTTTGGCTTGGCTGCTGGCTAAGTTTTCACGTCTCCAATCTGGTCATGAATTTCATTAGCCGGATTCTCATCCATCGCCTAAACCTCGCGACCATCGCCATCATGGGCCAGATAATGCCCTTAATCAAGGCCATTGAAACCATGTCCCAGTATAACCTTTTGCCAAAAAAAGCCCCTTGGTGGAAGGTTTTTGGCAGCCCTTACCCCGGACCCAAGGATCAAATCCGCGCCATCATGAACGGCCTGGGCGATCCCGCCGTCAAGGGCGCGAAAAAAGCCGCGGCCAAACCCCAGGATCTGGACCAAGCCCAAGCCCAGGGCGAGGAAATTTTCTCCGAGCCCCAAAAACCCGACTCCAACGGCCAAGGGGCCGCCAAGGAAAAGGTTCGCTACAAAGTTTCGGACGATTCCGAGGAAAACAATTACGAGACCTTCGACAACCCCGAGGATCAAGACCGCTCGGACGATTAAGGGTTTTCCCCAAAACCCGCTCGCCAAAACTTCGCCCTGGCCCAAAAAACCCCCAAAATTAAGCCAGCGGCCAGCGGCCAGCGGCCCGGGGCCAGCGGCCAACGGCCAGCGGCCCGCGGCCCTGGTTTTGCCCGAAAAAAACCCCCTAAACCAAGCAGACAACCCGCGACACAGGTTTTTTTTCAAAAAAACCTTCAAAACTAAAG
>JAITLH010000035.1 GCA_031277995.1 Deltaproteobacteria bacterium | reverse complement strand
TGGGCCCCCGGCCCAAATTTGCCATCGAAGTGAGGTTGGGTTAAAATGATAAGATCATTTTCCGCGATATTGGCCTTGGCCGGTTAAGCGGCCGCTTTGGAGCTGACGACTAAATCATGTGCCAAAAAGATCCCTTGGATAAAAATTTCAATTTCTCAAAGGCCGAACCGCGCCTGTACGAAGCCTGGGAAAAAAACGGGCTTTTCGTGGCCGATCCCGAAAAACCCGGCGATCCCTTCGTAATCGTCATTCCCCCGCCCAACGTCACGGGCAATTTGCATATGGGCCATGCCCTGGACGTGACGTTGCAAGACATCCTTATTCGCTACCATCGCATGAAAGGCGACAATACCCTGTGGGTGCCGGGCATGGACCACGCCGGGATCGCCACCCAAAACGTGGTCGAACGGGAACTTAGGTCCCAGGGGCTGACCAAAGACGAGCTGGGCCGGGAAAAGTTTGTCGAAAGGGTCTGGGAGTGGAAAAAAACTTACGGCGGCAACATCGCAAGGCAACTAAGGCGCCTGGGTGCCTCCTGCGACTGGTCAAGGGAGCGCTTTACCATGGACGAGGGCTTATCCAAGGCCGTGCGGGAAGTTTTTGTCTCCCTTTACGAGGACGATCTTATCTACCGGGGCCAGTATATCATCAATTGGTGCCCGAGGTGCCATACGGCCGTCTCCGACATCGAGGTTGAACACGAGGCGAGGAAAGACAAACTTTATTACATAAAATACGAGGTTAAGGACTTGCCGCCCCTGGTCGTGGCCACCACCCGGCCCGAGACATGCTTTGGCGACACGGCCGTGGCCGTAAACCCAAACGATCCCAGATACGGGCTTTACCGGGGCCGGGAAGCCAAGGTGCCTTTGACCGAGCGGCTGGTCCCGGTTATTTTGGACGATTACGTCGATAGGGAATTTGGCACCGGCGCCTTGAAGGTCACCCCGGCCCACGATCCCAACGACTTTTTGATCGCCCGCCGCCACGATCTGCCCTTTATTATGGCCATAGACGAATCGGGAAAACTTACCCAGGCCGCCGGCCATTACCAAGGGGAGGATCGGGACCTGGTCAGAAAAAAAATGCTTGGCGAGCTTGATGAGAAGGGTTTACTGGAAAAAATCGAACCCCTCGACCACGCCGTGGGCGTTTGCTACCGTTGCCGTTCGGTCATAGAGCCTTTGATTTCCAAGCAGTGGTTCGTCAAAACCGCCCCCCTGGCCGAGGCGGCCAGCTTGGCCGTAAAGGATGGCCGGATCAAGATGATCCCGGTCAACTGGGAAAAAACCTTCTTCGATTGGATGGACAACATCCGCGACTGGTGCGTCAGCCGCCAGCTCTGGTGGGGCCATCAGATCCCGGCTTGGCATTGCCAAAACTGCGGCCGGACCACGGTTAGCCGGGAGGATCCCGATAAGTGCCCGAATTGCCAAAGTAACGACATCGTAAGGGACGAGGACGTTTTGGACACCTGGTTTTCCTCGGGACTTTGGCCCTTTTCCACTTTGGGCTGGCCGGAAAAAACCCGCGACCTGGAACGCTATTATCCCACCTCGGTCTTGGTGACCGGCTTTGACATCATCTTTTTCTGGGTGGCCCGCATGATGATGATGGGCCTAAAAACCATGGGCGATATCCCCTTTCGGGCCGTGGTTTTGCACCCCCTGGTCAGGGACCCGCAGGGCCAGAAAATGAGCAAATCCAAGGGTAACGTCATTGACCCCTTGGAGATCTTGGATAACCTCGGGGCCGACGCCTTCCGCTTCGCCCTAACCGCCCAGGCGGGCCAGGCCCGGGATCTTAAGCTTGACGTCAAACGCGTCGAGGGTTACTCCAAATTCGTGAACAAAATCTGGAACGCGGCCCGCTTCGCGCTGGCGGCGCTTGAGGGCCAAAGCGAAGCGGATACGGGCCAAGCGGAAAACGCGGGCCAAGGGCAGGCGGATACGGGCAAAGCCTTCGGGCTAAAACCGGAAGCTTTGCCCGATCGGTGGGTTAGGAGTAGGCTTAGGGCCGTGGTTGGGGAGGTTCGAAGCGCCGTCGAGGGCTTTCACTTTGACCGCTACGCCGAGGCGCTTTACCAGTTCACTTGGTATGAGTTTTGCGACTGGTACCTGGAATTGATTAAGCCCATTTTGTACGGTCCCGATAAAGTAGCCCGGGCCAAAACCCTATATTGGCTGAAGTTGACCTTACTTGAGCTTTTAAAACTACTCCATCCCGTCATGCCCTTTGTGACCGAGGAACTATGGTCCAAGCTTTCCGGCCAAGGCGGCTACCTCATGGTGGAACCCTTCCCGGAAGTTTTGGATAACCAAGACGACCCTTCGGCCGAAAAACTGGTTCGCTGCTTAATGGACGTCACTAGGGCCGTAAGGCAAGTAAGATCGGATTTTGGGCTTAACCCGATCGTAAAAGTCGCCCCGGTGGTCTTAACAAAAAACCCCGAGATACGGGCCTTGATTGAGGCCAACGGGCAGCTACTTTTAAAACTCATGGGGGCCGAAAAACTAAGCTTGGCCGAAAACTTTAACGAAAGGCCCAAGGACAGCGCCTCAAACGTCCTAGATTGGGGCGAAATCTGGACCCCCTTAACCGGCCTTATCGATCCCGCTTCCGAGGAAGCCCGGCTTAATAAAGAAGCCGACAAACTCGCGAACGACATAAACGCCGCGAACAATAAGCTGGCCAACCCCGACTATTTGAAAAAGGCCCCGGAGGAAATCGTCTCCGAGACCCGGGAGAAATTGGAAGCCATGGAAACCCGCCTGGCCTCGATCAAACGGGCCCTGGACGTGGTCAAAGGGCTAAACTAACTTCCCGAGCCAAACCGGGCGGGCTTGGCCAGGCCGACTTGGCTCGGGAAGTCGGCCGGGAGGGCTTGGAGTGATTGATTTTGAACTTAAAAACTTGGTCGAGTTGGCCCTAAAGGAAGATTTGGGCTTTGGCGACGTCACGAGCGAGCTGACCGTCGGTTTGGAGGTCCGGGGCCGGGCCAAGATAGTCGCGAGAGAGCCTTTGGTGTTATCGGGGCTCCCGGCCGCCCTCATGGCCTTTAAGCTGGTGGATTCGAAGCTCGCGGTAAAATCCGAGGCTAGCGAGGGGCAAGACTTGGCCGCGGGCGACGAGGTTTTGGGCTTGGCGGGCCGGGCCCGCTCGATACTTATGGGCGAAAGGGTGGCCCTAAACTTTCTGGGGCGGCTATCGGGGGTGGCGACCCTAACGGGTAAATACGTCAAGGCGGCCGCGATAATTCGGGGAGCGGCGCCAAAAATCTTGGACACGCGCAAAACCACGCCGGGCTTACGGGCCTTGGAAAAAGCCGCCGCGAGGCACGGGGGCGGCCATAACCACCGCTTTTGTTTGGGGGATGGGATTTTAATCAAGGACAATCACATCGCCGCCGCCGGCTCGATTGAAAAGGCCCTGAAAATGGCCAAAGAAAAGGCCCCCCATAACCTCAAAATCGAAATCGAGGTCGATAACCTGGGGCAGCTATTGGAGGCCCTGGAACATGGGGCCGACGCGATTTTGCTGGACAACATGGACATTCCCACCCTGGAAAAGGCCGTGGCCTTGGCCAACGATTTTTTCAAACCCCACCCCAGGCGCGTCTTACTGGAAGCCTCGGGCGGGGTGACCTTGGAAAACGTCCCGGGCATAGCTTTGGCGGGGGTTGACTTTATCAGCGTCGGCGCTTTGACCCATTCGGCCCCGGCCGCGGATTTGGGGCTCGATTGGCTATAGGCCGCTATTGGCCATAGAATCGATTGGCCATAGAATGGATAGGTTTGAAGGGCCTTTAAAAAAAACCCCCGGACGCGTTCTGGGGTTCTCGATAACTTTTTTTTTCGGACCGGTAAGAATATGGCTCAACTTGGCTATCGGGTGATGGACACCCAAATATTTAACCTAAAGCTGTCCATGCTGGCCACCTCGGCCTACATACTCATTTGCTCGCTGGTGGGCGAAGGAGTTTTGGCTTCCGAGGAGGCCATTTCGGAGCGCTGGAACGACAGCGAGGAGAATTTAAGATCCTCGTTAACCGAGCTACTACTGTGGCGGGTGATTGAAAAAAGGCACGGCCCGGACGAAAAAGTTACCTGGGCGCCCAACCCGGCCTCGGTTTGGCGGGTGCCGGGCACCGCCCAATAAAAACGGAACTTTTATTTGGGGCCCTTTGGCCCCTTTGAACAATACCTTCCCTCGGCGAAAATCCCGAGGCAGCGATTAATCGGTTTGACCCATGAAAGTTTTTTTACGGACCCATATTACGGCCATCGTTTTGGCTTTGGCCATTTCGCTGGGCTTAAGCTCCGCCGCCCCGGCCCAGTTGCCTTTTGAATTAACCGACCAAGAAAGGGCCAATTTCAAAGTCATTTTGAAGCCCGCCCGTTACGACGAATCGGACGACAAGATAGAACTGGTCACGGTTTTTTGGTACGGCTGCGCGAGTTGCCGGTCATCCGACGCCACGACCTCCCTTTTCGCCAGTTCCTTACCCGAGGACGTTCGGGCCACGCGCCTCCCGGGCCTGTTTGACAACGCCCGCATGCCCTTCCAAACCCACGCCCGATTGTTTTTCGTCTTGGACGAACTAAACGCCGAATCGGCGGCGCGCCAAGCCGCGTTTGACACGGCCTTAAACGTCCATAACCCCAACGCCAGAAATTACGGCCTAATCACCAAGGAATCGCAAGAAACCTTCGCCGCCTCCCAAGGGATTTCCCGGGCGGCCTTTAACGCGGCCTACGATTCCCCGGCCGTGGCCGGAAAGGAGGCCCGGGCCAAGACCTTTCTGGAAAATTCCGGCATCGACGCCGTGCCGGGCATGATCATAAACGGCCGCTACGTCATCACCAACTTTGACGGCCCCTATTACCAGCTGGCCGAAAAACTCATAAACCACGAGCGGGATCGTTTGGCCAAAGCCAAGGCCGAGGCGGCCAAGGCCGGGGAAGCCAAAGGCGACGCGGCCAAAGCCGACGAGGCCAAGGCCGGGGAGCGGTAAAACTTCGCCTGGGGCGTATCTTTTTTTTTAAACCAAGATCCGAAACGATAACGCCTTTGGAACGCCTAAAGGCGTTATCGTTTGTTTTGAAGGCTTATGGTTAAATTAATCAAAGACATTACGGATGATTTTTTCGAGACCTTGGGTAGATGGCAGTCTTTGAGGCCCTTGTGGCTAACGGGCGGCTTGGCGGCCCTAGTCATGGAAATTTTCTCGGTCCTCTACTTTCAGGTGTTTTTGGGACTATTTCCCTGCGAATACTGCGTGAAGATCCGTTTCGCCATGATCGTGATTTTTTTCGGGGCCATGGTGGCGGCCATTAATCCAAAATTCGTGGTTTTTAAGCTTTTTGGCTATGCCGTTAGCATTGGGGCGGCCGTTTGGGGCCTTTCGATGTCGGTTAGTTTAGAAATCATTAATTTAAAGGTACTCCACTCGGGGTTTATCCCGCCCTGCTCGCTTAAGGGCGTGGTTTTCCCCCTGGGCCTTAAATTGGACGATTGGTTCCCCTCGCACTTCGCCCCGCAGGGCATGTGCGGCGAGGGCCCCCAATGGTTTTTTCTGGGCTTTTCCATGACCCAATGGCTGATCTTGGTCTATTCGGTCATGATTTGCGGCCTGGCTTTGATGTTTTTGTCCTGGCTGGTCTTTGCGGTAAAGGCCAGGAAGGGCCCGGGCCCAAAGCTTGGGGGCTTGGAAATTTTTGAGGAAGAAAAGGCGAGAAAATGCTAAAATATTTAATTAGCCTTGGGGGAACTTTAAGGTTTTTTGGGAATGGGCTAGGCTAAAAGGCCCAAGGCGCGCCCATGGGGGCGCCCATGGGGGCGCAATGGGTGGGGACGAAAGAAGGGAAAAACGAGCCCCCGGGGGGCGAGGGGAAGAATTTTAGCGTAGAGTATGAAAAAGATTAGAAATTTTTCGATAGTGGCCCACATTGACCACGGCAAATCGACCTTGGCCGATCGGTTACTCCAGGAGGCGGGCTTGGTGGACGAGCGGGCCTTTCATGACCAGATGCTCGACAGCATGGATTTGGAACGAGAACGCGGCATTACCATAAAAAGCTCGGCCGTGAGTTTGGCGTATAAGGGAACCGACGGGCGGGAATATCGTTTAAACCTCATCGACACCCCCGGCCACGTGGACTTTTCTTACGAGGTTTCCAGGGCCCTGGCCGCTTGCGAGGGGGTCTTATTGTTAGTCGACGCCGCCCAGGGCGTGGAAGCCCAGACCATGGCCAACCTTTACGCGGCCATGGAACACGATCTGGTCATTATTCCCGTCATTAACAAAATCGATCTGCCGGCCGCCGATATCGAGATGGCCAAGGAACAAATCGAAAGCGATTTGGGGCTGGACGCCCAGGGGGCGGTTTTGTGTTCGGCCAAGCAGGGCCTGGGGATCGATAAGGTTTTTGAGGCCGTGATCGAAAGGATTCCGCCCCCATCCGGGGACCCCGAGGCGCCTTTAAGGGCCTTGATTTTTGACGCTTTTTACGATCCCTTTCGGGGAACGGTCGTGGCCGTAAGGGTTTTTGACGGAAACCTGTCCGCCGGAAACCAGATTTTTTTGATGTCCAACGGGGCCGTCCACAAGGTCGAGGAGGTGGGGCTTTTTAGGTTAAGCCGTGAGCCGGCAAAAAACCTCTCGGCCGGCATGGTCGGTTACGTCATCGCCGGGATTAAGACCGTTTCCGACGTCGCCATTGGCGACACGGTAACCTTGGTTGACCGGAAGGCCACCGAGGCTTTGGCCGGCTTTAAAAGCGTCAAGCCGGTGGTTTTTTCCTCGATCTATCCGGTCGCCTCGGACGATTATGAGTCTTTGAGCGAAGCCTTGGAAAAGTATAAACTCAACGACGCCGCCTTGATTTACCAAAAGGACAGCAGCGCCGCCCTGGGCTTGGGTTTTCGCTGCGGGTTTTTGGGCTTACTCCACCTCGACATCGTCCAGGAGCGTTTGGAAAGGGAGTTTGACCAATCCATCATCATGACCTCGCCCTCGGTCAGGTATAGGTTTAAGCTAAAAAACGGCCAACAAATCGAGATCGATAACCCCCAGGACTATCCCGACCCGGCCTTCATCGAGGAATCGTTGGAGCCCTACATCAAGGCCTCGATCTTGGCCCCGGATCGCTACATCGGGGCCATCATGAAACTGGGTTTGGACCGCCGGGGCGTCAATTCCAACATGACCTACCCGACGCCGGGCCGGGTGGAGATAACTTTCGAGATCCCCCTGGCCGAGATCGTCTATGATTTTTACGACAAATTAAAGACCGTAACCCAAGGTTACGGCAGTTTCGATTACGAACTGATCGATTATCGGCCCAATAGGCTCGTTAAGGTTGACATTCTCCTAAACGGCGAAAAGGTGGACGCCCTCTCGGTCATCGTCCATAAGGACCGGGCCCGGGCCCGGGCCCTAAACATGTGCGACCGGTTAAGGGACGAACTACCCCGCCAGCAGTTTAAAATCGCCATCCAGGGGGCCATCGGCGGCGAGATAATCGCCCGCTCGACCATAAGCGCCTTTAGGAAAGACGTCACGGCCAAATGCTACGGCGGGGACATCACCAGGAAAAGAAAACTGTTGGAAAAACAAAAGAAGGGCAAGAAACGCATGAAGATGGTCGGAAAGATCGAGGTCCCCCAAAGCGCCTTCATCGCCGTTTTAAAAACCGAAGACGACTAATAGACTTTGGGGTTTTGGGGGGGGATTTGGCCAATTTGGCCAAAGGCCATATTGGCCAATTGACATTTTTATTGGGCGCAAATGGCAAAGAAAGAAAAAGCTATCGGTTTACGGCCCGGCTGGGTTCTTAGAAGGGAGCCGCAGGAGAGATCCGCTTTAATCGACGTGGCCATGGGGCGAAAGCCGGCCGAGCTGGTCATTAAAGGCGCGAACGTCTATAACCCCTTTGACGGGGAGTTTCATTTTGGCGATTTGGCCGTGGCCCAGGGCCGGGTGGCGGGACTGGGCGAGTACGGGGGGGAGATCGAGGTTAGGGCCCAGGGGGCGTATTTACTCCCGGGTTTTATCGATAGCCACGTCCATATCGAAAGTTCCATGGCCGGGCCCTTGGAATTCGCCAAATGCGTGTCGGCCTACGGGACGACCACG
>JAITLH010000417.1 GCA_031277995.1 Deltaproteobacteria bacterium | reverse complement strand
AATGTCCGCGACGGCGTTTTCGGCGAATACTTCCAGGTCATCCAGGCCGACGGGAACCTGGCCTTGCTGCCCGATAACGTCACCGTCGAGGAAGGCGTCATGCTCTCCGACATGGTCCCCACGGGCTTCCACGGCGCCGACAACGCCGAGGTGGCTTACGGCGAAACGGTCGTGGTCATCGGCATCGGCCCGGTTGGCTTAATGGCCGTGGCCGGCGCCAATCTGAGGGGCGCGGCCAGGATCTTCGCCGTCGGCTCCAGGGAGCTTTGCCAAACCACCGCCAAAAGCTACGGCGCCACCGATCTCGTAAACTACCGGACCGGCGACGTTGTGGCCCAGGTCAAGGACGCCACCAAGGGTAAGCTGGTCGATAAGGTCATCATCGCCGGCGGCACCATGGAGGCCTTTGAGTGGGCCATGAAACTGGTCCGCCCGGCCGGCGTCATCTCCAACATCAACTATCTGGGTAGCGGCGAGTACTTCAAGGTCAACCGCATCGACTGGGGCCTGGGCATGGGCCATATCAAGATCATCGGCGGCTTGATGCCCGGCGGCCGCAAAAACATGGAATACCTCTCCAACCTCTTGAAGTACAAGAAACTGGACGTCAAGCCCCTCTTGACCCACCGTTTCAAGGGCTTCGAGCATATCGAAGAGGCGCTCCTACTGATGAAAGACAAGCCCAAAGACCTCATTAAGCCGGTGGTGACCATCTAACCATGGGCCCTTGGGTTAATCGGCTTGGGGCCATGGGGCTTTTGGGCCGATTTAGGGTAAACTCTTTTCCCCCCTTGGTTTTGGGCCGGGTTTTTGGCCAAAAACTTTGGCCAAAACTTAGGCCAATAATTAGGCTTTGATAAGCCCAACCCCCAAAAAACCCATGGGGTTTTGAGGGGGTGGAAAGAGGGGGCTTTTAAGGGGTTAAGTTTATGATTTTTTGGGTTACGTTGGCCCATTAGGCTTAAACTTAACCCCTTTGTCGTTGGAACGGAGTCCGAAATAAAGGGTTTTGGAATGATATCGTTAAACAAGGTGGGCTTAAAAACCCCTGCCCACCCTGACGCCCATGGACGCCTTGGTTAAACCCCTGGCCGTCTCGCCTCGCGCCTCGGACGAGCGTAACGTGTGGGAGTCAACGGTCGAAAGGGAAAACCTCATATTGGGTCACGAGGCCGTGGCCGAGGTGGTCGAGGTTGGGTCCTTGGTCCGGGATTTTAAGCCCGGCGACAAGGTCATCATTTTGGCCATCGCGCCTTGGTGGGAAAAAATCGAGGCCCAGATGGGTTTTCGCCAGCATTCCGGCGGCATGCTCATGGGCTGCCGGTACCCTAACTTTCGGGACGGGGCCTTTGGCGAACATTTCGTCGTCATCCAAGTCGATGGCAACCTGGCCAAACTGCCCGAGGGCGTCTCGTTGGAAGAGGGCGCCTTGGTCTCGGACATGGTCCCCACCGGGTTCCACGGGGCCGAAAACGCCGAAATCTCCTAAGGGGAAACCGTGGCCTTCATCGGCATTGGGCCGGTGGGCTTAATGGCCGTGGCCAGCCTTAAGGGCGCGGCCAGGATTTTCGCCGTGGGTTCCCGGGAGATTTGCCAAAAAGTCCCCAAACTCTACGGGGCCACCGATCTGGTCAATTACAAAGACGGCGACGTGGTCGGGCAAATAAAAGAGGCTACCAAAGGTCAACCGGTGGACAAAGTCATCATCGCCGGAGGCACCCTGGAAGCCTTTGAGTGGGCCATGAAACTGGTCCGCCCGGCCGGGGTAATCTCCAACGTCAATTATTTGGCCACCGGGGATCGCATAAAAATTAACCGCGTCGACTGGGGCCTGGGCATGGGCCATATCAAGCCGATCGGCGGCTTGATGCCAGGCGGCCGCAAAAACATGGAGTAGTTAGCCAATCTCATAACGCGCAAAAAGTTGGACGTAAAACCCCTGATAACCCACCGCTTTACCGGCTTTGAGAAGATCGGCGAGTCCTTGATGCCTATGAAGGACAAACCCCGGGAAAGGGTTCCGGGGCCCTGGGCCAAACCCCCCCATGGGCGTCCTTTTTGACCTAAGGCCCAAACTTTTTGGCGTAACCAAATACCCACCGCGCCGATTCGGCCGGGGCCTTGGCCCCGGCCAGGTTGGCGCCTTAGGCCCAGTTTGGCTGGGTTTGGGGAGAGTTCTCTTTCCAAAACCGGCGCGTCAAAACTTTGCCTTTGATTTTCAAACCAAGACCTCGCCGCGGCCCCCAATGGGGGAGCCGCCGCGGGGCATCGGCGTTTGGAGTCACGCTAAAAATCGCCCGGGCGATTTGGCTTGATTGTCAAGCGGTTGTGTCAAAATAATCCCCGCCTTCGCCCAGTCCCCAGTACTCCCGCCCCTTTGCCTTGTTTCATGGTAAAAATAATTATTGACACGATTTGGAATGGTTGTTATACTGTTCCCAACTTCCCGCCCAATATTAAAGATTGCTCTCATGATCGCCAGATCTTTTCGGGTTAGGCCCTTCTCTGGATATGTGCATTTCTTTGGAGAGAATCTAAGGTTCCGCGATGGGCGTTTTTTATATAGATATCAGAAGTTTAAGAATTTGTTGGCGTTTCTTGAATTTCTAGTCTTAATCGGTTGTTGTTTTTCTTTATTTTTGGAAGCCTTTGTTTGAAAATTTTCGAAAGAGTTCCATTTTTAGTTAACCGTTATTAGATATTTCCCTATCGTCACTTTCGTGACCTATCTAATTTTTAGCTAGAGATTGAACTCTTTAATTTGCCCAAACGTTTTCGCTATTCTCGATTTTGGTTTTATTTGAGCTTTTTTAGAAAACTTTTTGGGTATTTGAAGCGCTGGGACTAAGTTTAGGTTTAACGTTTAAGTCTAACGTATGGGTTTAACGTTTAGGTTTAAAGTTTAAGCTTAAAATTTGAGACCAAAGCCTAATGTTTATGGCTTAAGTCTAAGGTTTGGGTCCGGCGCGGGCTGGCCAGGATTTAGAGTGATCTTGGCCTTAGTTTAAAACGCTCGTCAACAGAACCACTCAAAGCGAGGAAACCATGCAGGA
>JAITLH010000378.1 GCA_031277995.1 Deltaproteobacteria bacterium | reverse complement strand
TACTTTGGTTGGGAGGAACGCAAAGACAGTAAGGGGGCCTTCATAGACTTTTCCTCCCCGGACGAAGCCAGCCGTTATCAGGCCGAGGCCTTGGCTTACCAAGAAAAAATCGATAACCTCACTGGCTCGAACAATTTGGATTTGGCCGAGGAACCGACCTTGTTGGTTGGGCAGGGCGACCAAGTGGTGGTTTTGGCCAAAAACGATTTGCCGCCAGGCCAGGCCGAGGGCCAAGGGGAGGCAGCGGCCGAGGGCCAATCAGAGGGCGATGGAGAAAGCGAGAGCGCGGCCGGGTCAGATGCCCTGGACGGTTTTGGGGGCGAGATCGAAACCGATTCCAAGGACCGCGGCCAGTAGGGGCCCCGCCGCCAGGTGGGGCCGGGACCGATTTTTGGTACGGTCCCGAAAATAAAAAAAAGAGTCTGGAACGTAAATTTTCGTCTAGATTAAGGAGATCTGGATAAATATTTTTAGTTGGTTGGGTGAAAAAAGTAACTATTTATTTTATTAAATGAGTAGTTTAAAGACATCCGACGCGACAAGCTAGATCAATGTCACATATCATTACCCAAGAATATATACAACATCCGGCGGCCAAGCACCTCATGAGTAAGTGTTTAACTTTAATGCCCAAGCCGGGTCGGTATACTTCGGTCGTTGACCACTTGATGACGGTTCGCTACGATAGCGACTCGATTGTCTCCATGGTCGTGAAACCGGCCATCTACTTTATCCTGCAGGGCTTTGGCCACATAGAACTGGCCTTCTTTCAAAAAGTCACCACCAACCAATCCTTCCTCATTATCGGTCCGCAGATGCCCATGGTGGCCCGCATCAAGGCTTCCAGGGAGCACCCCCTCATTGTCATGGTCCTCCATATCGACTTCAAACTTCTGCGGGCCATAGAAATCATGACGTCCCCCGGCCAGGATTCCATCGTCTTTCCGGATTACTGGGTTACCAACGGGTTAATGGACGTCAACATGAATAAGCTCCTTTTAAAACTCCTTAACCGGGATCAAAACGGCGGCGCCCCAACCCAGCTAACCCCGCCGGAGCTAATCGAGCTCTATGCCTATGTCATGAAACTGCCCCAAGGCGGGATCCTTAAGCGGATGGCCGGCGAGGCTTACTCGAGTTTGCTCCATTCGATCTATTGGGCCAACGATCGCTACACCAATCCCCTGGCCGTGACCGATCTGGCCAAGGAAGCCGACATGTCCTTGACCTCGTATCATCGGCATTTTAAGGCCATCACCACCCTTAGCCCGCTCCAGTATCTAAAAACCATACGGCTCATGGAAGCCCGAAGGCTGATGCTTTTTTACGGCAATTCCGCCGCCACCGCTTGCCAGAAGGTCGGTTACGAGAGCCCTTCCCAGTTTAACCGGGAATACAAGCGCTTTTTCTCCATGCCGCCCCACAAAGAGATCTCCTATACCATCCATTTCAATAAGCCCGTCTATCAGCCCTTGAGCCTGAACCATAGGTTTAAGCCCTTATTGATTAACTCCGCCGTGATCGAGTAAACAAGTTTTTCTTCAAAAACCCATGACAAAAAAAACCCCTTGGCCATAAGGGGTTTTTTTATTGGCCAATAAAAAACCCCTCGCGAAGCGGGGGGTTTTAGGTATCGGCAATATATATAGGTTTATGTTTTAAGCGTTGGCTCCTCAGGACGGACTCGAACCGCCGACACGGTGGTTAACAGCCACCCGCTCTACCGACTGAGCTACTGAGGAACGAAAAAAAATCAACCGTTGGCCGAGGCTTGAAAAAACCAATCGCCAACCAATCAACCGGAATATTATACCCGGCTTGGGCCGACGGTGTCAAGGGTTAATTTTTAGCCTTTTTTTCCCGAGCTTACGGCTAAACGGGTTAGGGGAGGCCTTAAGGCCCGCGTCCCCTGGCCCTGGGGCCTTAAACCTGGCCCTGGAAGCGCTAGTCTTTGACCAGCTCTTCCAGGGCGGGGGCGTTTTCGGTTATCCAGTTAAGGCCGCGCAAAAAGTGGGTCAGGTAGGAGATGGCCTCATAGTTATTGATGTTATCGGGGTCCAGGTAATACCAAAGCTCGGTTAGCCAGAAGATTAGGTAGAAGTGGGCGCCCGCGAGCATCCTGACAAAGACCTTTTTCTCGGCCGCGGTAAGCGCGGCGAGGTCGGTATTTTTTAGGCCCTGGGCGTAACCGGCGAGGAAGTTTTTGCAGTCGTCTAGGCGCAAAAAGCCGTCGGTTTCCAGGTCCCAGGAGCCGCAGCAGTAGACGACGCCCAGGCAGATGTCAAAGATTCGGGCGTCAACCTTGGACCAGTCAAAGTCAAAGAGGCCAACGGTGTTTTCGCCGTCGAATTTGACGTTGCCGGCGTGGTAATCACCGTGGACGGGGAGCTCTAGGAGATCGTCGTATTCGTCCGGGGTGATTTTGTAGCGGTCCATGTAGGTTAAGATCGAGGGCAGGATCTCCTTGAAACTGGCGTGGAACTGGGTCTCCAGGGGCGCCGCGGCTCGCTCGTTAAAGATCCTCACGAAATCGGGGATGAGGACCTTGACCTTGGGTTCGGTCTTGCGTTGATCCCCTTGGGGCTCAAAGGTATGGGTGGCGGCGTGGAAACGGGCCAGGAGGGCCCCCAGGTTGACGTATTCTTGGGGGGTGCTCTTGTTTTCTATCCAGGTGTATTTGTCCTGTCCAAGCAGATACCGGTAGACCGTGAAGATGCGGCTTACGGTTTTGCCGGATTTTATCTCGTTTAGGCGGATGAAGGTCCGTCCGTCCTGGGCCGGGTAGATGCCGGCGGCTTCCGAAAAACCCTTTTTTAGGGCGTGTTGGATAAGCCCGTGCTCCATCAAAACGTCCGTGTCGGTGGCCTCGGCCTTATATTTGCGGACGAAATAGTCGGTTCTAAGGCCATCCTTTTCCAATATGACCCCAAAACTACGGTTGGTGTAACCGCCAAAGACCTCGTGGATTTCCACCACCCGGCCCAGTTGGTAATGTTCGTTAAAAAGCTCGTGGATTTGGTTATAGAGAACCTGCGACTCTATGGCGCCGTAAGCTTCTTCGGTGACCTTGCGACTGTTGGCCAAAATGTCTCGCCACTTTTCGAACTTAAGCGGCTCAACCTCCACGATGGGTTTCATGTTCTGACAATCCATTGAGAACCTCCTGGGATTGCTGATTCTAAGGCCCCATGGGCCCCGAATTCTCAAGGGTTGAATGGTTGTCCCTATCAAAAGCCTTACCCGATGACACCTCCTCGCGCGGCTTGACGATTTTTTAGGACAAAAAAAAGTCTGGCCAAAAAACGGCAAAAAAATAGCGGCGTCTTTTGACGAATTAAATATCTAAGTAAAAACTTAAAAACCATTACTTAGACGCTACTCAAGCATTTAAAGAAAGTATAACAAAACAATAAAGAAAAGTAAAGCGGGGCACGAAGAAAAGGAAGACGCCGTCAAGGGAAAAGGGGATTGACCCCCGCTTCTCGCTTGGCCAAGTAGGCCAAGCGAGAAGCGGGGGTTTTATTGGGGTTTTTGGCTAACCGCCTTTTCTATTCGTACCAATAGGCCTGGCCTTCGGGGAGGCCCGGGATATGATCCCGAACCTTTTTGTCGATGTCGGCGGCCAAGGCGTTGGGATTGGGCTTGGTCAAGATCTTTTTGGCCAGTTCCGCGGCCTGGGTCTCGGCGTTGGGTTTGCCGTCGTTTATCCACTTACTCCTAAAGCCCCTTACGCCTATGGTGGGATAGTGGGTGACCTTCCTAAGGTTTTTGGCCGTGTGGGGCAAAACCATGTAGTTTCCGCCGGGGCCGGTTTTGTTGATGAGCTCCAGGCAGAAATCATTGGGGTCGTAGGGGATGCCCTTTTTAAGGTGCTTTAGGTTAAGGGCGATCTCGTTATCGATTACGGCTTTGGAGAAATCGAAGGCCATCAGGCCCCCCAAAAGCCCGCCCATGTTAAACAGATCCGACCCGGCCAAAAGGGCGGCCGCGGTATTGAGACTGGTCTCGTAGCCGTTTTGGACGTCGTTTGACTGGGAGTTGGTAAGGCCTATGTAACCGCCCGAGGGGACGTTATAGAAGCGGGCCATCTCGCTATGGCCCATCTGGAGGATGCCCGTTTCGATGGCCCCGGGGGCGTAGTCGCCGTTTCTCATGTCGCCCACGGTGGAAAGGACCGCGTAGATGACCCCGGAGCCGGGCTTGATGGCCTGCATCAAAAAGGCCAAGGACAAAAACTCGGCGTTTCCCATGGTTAAGGTCCCCAATAAGCTCATCGGGGAGGTCATCCCGGCGTTGGGGACGATGGTGCCGTAGACGGGAAGGCCAAGTTTGGCCAAATAAACCACCGAGGCCGTCGATTCCACGTCATAGGTAAGGGGCGATATGACCGGGCAATAGTGGTGGTTAATGAAGGGCCTTTTGAAATAGGCTTCCTTACTGCCGGCGATGGTGTAACCAAGATCCAAGACCTTTTCCAGATCGGGGATCGAGGGGGTATTGGAGCGGACCGGCTTTTTGCAATTTTTCAAAGCCGGATAGAAACGGTAAAGCGATCTCATGTCCGGCGGGGCGTCGTCGGCCAAAATGGAGATGGAATAAACGTCAAAGCCCTTAAGCTCGTTAATGAGGTAAGCGATGTTGGCCACGTCGTGGCTGGTGCCGCGCCGCTCTTCCCCGGTCACGGGGTCAACGACATTGGGGGCCGAGGAACCGGTCACGATGACGGGGCGATCGCCGGGCAAGGTCACGTCCAATTCCGGCACCTGGGCGGTGAAAGTATAGGTCGGTGGAACGCTGGTGAGTTTGTCCTCCACGATCTTTCGGGGAAACCTCACCCTGTTGCCGTCGGCCTTACAGCCATGCTTGACGAATATCTCGAGGGCGTCCTGGTTTTTGACGACCATGCCGGTATCTTCCAGTATGGTCAGGGAAGCCTCGTGAATATTCTTCTTTTGTTCGTCGGTGAAGAAATTATAAAAATTCATAATTAAAATCCGTATCGCCGACGGGGCGGCGCTTGCGGTCTCCTTTTTGGGAAAAACTTTGGTAAATTTCGGGACCGTAATCGCCCAGGGTTAACCAAAATTTTTTTGGGCCCGGGGGGCCGGAAAAAATTTGGGGGGGCGATTGGCCTCGGGCTAATATAGTCTTTATTTGAACCGCTGGGTGTAAGGCTGACCGGAAAACGTCAAGTTCCGGCCCCATAAACTCGAGACGGCTAACTAGCCGCCTATATTCATAATATCATTATTGGTTAACGTTCGTCAAAACTTAAAGGGAACGTAACGCAAGATATCATGATAAAATTTCTCTTTAGATTCTAAAAAGACTTTTTTAGTCCTAGATAGGTTTGAAACGGAGCGTTTCAAACCTATCTAGGGTAACGGGTTGGGGTTATGGGTTGGGGTAACGGGTTTGTTTAAGCCAAGATTCCCTAGCCTCGGCCCGAGGCCAAGGTTAGAGGATCTTGGGCAGGTACTTGGTCCTGTCCTTACCGGTCTCGGTGATGACGTACTGGTAACGGGCTTCACCGAACTCGTCAAAGTAGGGTTCAACGGCCTCGATTAGGCCAACGGCCTTGATGCTCATGAGGTGATCCTCCATAAACTCAAAGCTAAACTGGCCCTCGCCGGCGTATTCGTCATAGAGCTCCTTATAGAGCTCGTTGGCCTTAACCGGCCTTCCTTCGGCCTGGTTGATAAGGTGAAGGATCCTAAAACGCAAGGGTAAAACGGCCATGCTTCACCTTCCTACTTAACGTCGCGGAGCCTAAAAAGCTCGCGGGGATTGATGGAAACCAAAATGGCCCCAAAGGCTATGGAGGCGGCGCCGATAAACAGATAGATCGTGGGCTCCAAAGAAGTTAAAAGCGCTCCCAGCAAAACGCCCCAAAAAGCGTAGGTGACGTTTAGGGCCATGGCCCTGGCCACCCCGGCCATGTTTAGGGCCCTATACCAGTAGATATAGGAAAAGCCGCCCAGAAAGCCCGCGAAGGCGTAGACCGGGAAGGCCGATGTCCCCATGGCGTCGGTAAAAAGCTCCCATATGGGCGTGGGACCGAATTTACTCATGTACAAAGTCACGAGCGGTAATATGAAGATGAAATAAGCTATGGCGCTAACCGCTTCCCTAATGCCCAAGGCGATGTCGGGATCGAGCATGTCCATGCCGTAGGTCGAAAGCAAACCCTCGGAAGCCCAACCGATGCAAGCCAAGGTGGAAAGGATCATGCCGATGGCGAAATAAATGTCCTTTTCTTGGCCTTCGCCCAAGGGGGCGTAGTAGACCAAAAAGGATCCCAAAATGCACAAGACCACGCCCACCCAAACGCGGGCGGGGTTTCTTTCGCGGAAAATAAAGGTCGCCAAGATGGCCGCCAAGGCCGGGTAAGACGCGGTGATGGGTAAGGCGTAAGACGAACTCACGAAGGTGATACCCAGTAGGTAACCGCTCATCCCCACGGGACCGCCCAAAAGGGCGCCCAGGCAAACCATCTTGCCCGGTTTGGTCCTAAGGGATCGGCCATATTCTTTGAACTTACCGGCCCGGATGTTGTGGACCGCTACCCAGATGGCGGCGAACGTATCGTGCATAAGGGCGCCGCACAAGGAGAAGGCCACCATCATGCATATATAGGACCAGTTAAAAGTCGAGGCGTCGGTCGCGTAAGCCTCTGAAGTGAAGGGCGCGAAATTCAGGGCCAAACCCAGAACCGTCCCTGAAGCCCCCCATAGCACGCCAGACATAATACCGGCAAAAATGCCCTTTTTGGAGTGCTTGAGTTGCCTTTGATCCAAAACAGCCTGCGCTGAATTGTCGCTCATGAATTACCTCCTAAAATGATTTGAGCACGTCCCCTCGGCTCGGAGGGACTATTTTAGGGTGCTCAGACGCTCTGGATCACTTTGGCCAGATCGGGCTTGTGAGCCTCAATCCAATCCATGAGCCTGGTGATGTGGAGC
>JAITLH010000350.1 GCA_031277995.1 Deltaproteobacteria bacterium | reverse complement strand
ATTAGTGACGACGTGAGTATGTCAAAGTCGCCGCTTTTTTCCTTGTCCGAAACGCTCTCCATTATTTCGAGTTCGATTTCCATGCCTATGTCCGTCAGCTGGGCCTGGATGGCCTCGGCCAAAATGGGCATCTCCACCCGGCCGGTATAGGTACAAATTCTCAAAGAGAGATTTTTCCCGTCTTTTTGCCTGACGCCATTGGGCCCAACCTTATAGCCGGCGGCGTCAAGGATGGCTTTGGCCGCGTCCACGTCGTAAGCTTCGCTTTTGAGCCTATCCCCGGAGTACGGTAAATAGGAGGGAAACACGCCCGTCGCCGGAACGCAAGACCCGCTTAGCAAAACGTCGCAAATGGTTTTTTTGTCGATGGCCAGGTTAATGGCCCGGCGCACGTTTTTGTCGGCCAAAAAGGGGTTTTTGTAGTTGTAATACAAAAACACGACTCTCGAAGACGGCACTCCGTTTATTATGAAATCGGGGTTATTTATGAAAAAATGGCGGCTCGGACCGGGAACGCTGATGGTGGCGTCAAGTTCGCCGGCCTGCATGGCCATGGTTAAGGTGCCCATGTCGGCCACGTAAACGTTAACGTAGCGATTAAGTTTGGCCGGTCCGCCCCAATAGCCCTCGTAACGAACCACGCTGGCGTTGCCGTTTGGCTTAAAGGTATCGGCTTTAAAGGGCCCGGTTCCGTAGACGAGTTGTTCCGATATTTCGCCGGCAAAGACTATGGAGGCGAAGGGTTCGCAAAGGGCGTTTACGAAGGTCGGATTGGGCTTTTCAGTTTTGACGGTTAGGGTTCTCCCGGAAACCTCGATGGAATCGATTAACAAGGCCTCCTTGGCCCGCTCAAGTAAGCCGACCAGCCTTACGAGACTGTCTTTGACGGCCTGGGCGGTGACTCTCTCCCCGTTATGGAACGTAACCTTGTCCCTGACGGTTATCCTCCAAGTCAGGGGATCGACGTTTTCGATCGATTCGGCCAACCAGGGCACGGGGTTCATTTGATCGTCAAATCTGGCCAAGGTCTCGACCAGGCCGATTTCGACCGCGAACCAACCGTCGTAATCGTGGGCCGGGTCCAAACTGGAGGCGTAGGACAAAGTGGTTCCGAATTTTAGCTCCTTATCGTCGTCGGCCGCCCTAAGCTCCCCGACCAAACCAAAGGCCAAAAACAAAAAAGTGGCGACCATTAAAGATCCCAGTTTAAATTTTGAGTTAATAATCATATACTCTCCTACTTAAAAACTTATTTATAATAAATTTATGAAAACCGGCTTGATCCATGTCCATAATAAAACGCGGATCAATCGACATAAGGGTTTACTTTTTCCCCAAGCGGTTGGGAATTTCTCGGGGAGGGATAGGCCATGGAATCATTCCTTGGCCGTTTTTCCAAGACGCTTTTACGGCGGACCAGCCTGGGCTTGGGCCGCCGGGGTCATTTTTGGCCAGGCTAGTTTGCGGTTTGGTTTCTAGTCTTTGAGATCGGTTTTGTTGGTAACGCCATACATGTCGGACGGGTGATTTGGCAAATCCACCACCCTTTCCTTGGTTATTAAGGTTCGGTTAAGATGGGCGATAAAACCAAAGGCGTTATCGTCCAAAGCCCTTTGCAAAACGGCGATGGCTAGTTCGGAGCGTTTTGACGAATCGAATTCTTCGGCCAGTTGGGCGATTAGTTTTTCCGATTCCGGGTCATGGTATTTCCCGTGATTGTAAAAGCCGTTTGGAGTCATGAGATAATTAAGCATGGCATAGGGATCGCCCAAGGGAATGGTTATTTTTGACGACGTGAGTATGTCAAAGTCGCCGCTTCTTTCCTTGTCCGAGACGCTCTCCATGATTTCGAGCTCGGTTTCTATGCCAAGCTCCGTAAGCTGGGCCTGGACGGCCTCGCCCAAAATGGGCATCTCCACCCGGCCGGTATAGGTACAAATTCTCAAAAAGAGATTTTTCCCGTCTTTTTGGCGAAGGCCATTGGGCCCAACCTTATAGCCGGCGGCGTCAAGGATGGCTTTGGCCGCTTCCATATCGTAAGCTTCGCTTTTGAGCCTTTCCCCGGAATACGGTAAATAGGAGGGAAACAGGCCCGTCGCCGGAACGCATGACCCGCTTAGCAAAACGTCGCAAATGGTTTTTTTGTCGATGGCCAGGTTAATGGCCCGGCGCACGTTTTTGTCGGCCAAAAAGGGATTTTTGTGGTTGTAATACAAATAAACTATTCTAGACGATGGAACGACGTTTATTACGTAATCGGGATTATTTATGAAAAATTGGCGGCTTGGCCCAGGAACGCTGATGGTGCCGTCAAGTTCGCCGGCCTGCATGGCCATGGTTAAGGTGCCCATGTCGGCCACGTAAACGCTAGTGTAGCGATCAAGTTTTGCCGGGCCGCCCCAATAAGCGTCGTAACGAACCACGCTGGCGTTGCCGTTTGGCTTAAAGGTATCGGCTTTAAAGGGCCCGGTTCCGTAGACGAGTTGATCGGATATTTCGCCGGTAAAGACTATGGCCGCGAAGGGTTCGCACAGGGCGTTTACGAAAGTCGGATTGGGCTTTTTGGTTTTGACGGTTAGGGTTCTCCCTAAGACCTCGATGGAATCGATTACCAAGGCTTCCTTGGCCCGCTCAAGTAAGCCGATAAGCCTTACTAGACTGTCTTTGACGGCCTGGCCGGTGACTCTCTCCCCATTATGGAAAGTAATATTGTCCCTTACGGTTACCCTCCAAGTCAGGGGATCGACGTTTTCGATCGATTCGGCCAACCAAGGCACGGGGTTCATTTGATCGTCAAATCTGGCCAAGGTTTCGACCAGGCCCATTTCGACCGCGACCCAACCGTCGAAATCGTGGGCCGGGTCCCAACCGGAGGCGAAGGATAAAGTGGTTCCGAATTTTAGCTCCTTATCGTCGTCGGCCGCCCTAAGGTCCCCGACCAAAGCAAAGCCCAGGATCAAAAAAGTGGCGACGACTAAAT
>JAITLH010000326.1 GCA_031277995.1 Deltaproteobacteria bacterium | reverse complement strand
AAGATTTTTCCGCCGTCCAAATAAGCCGAGACCAGATCCAAGCCGTAATCGTATTTGGCTTGATCCATCTCCATCTGCGGGGCGCTTTGCAAAACCCTGGTCCAGGCCATTTCCTCGCGCCAATATTTGTTCATCAGATCTTCGCGGAGGATAAGGCTTACGTAAATAAGTGAGCAGTTGGGACAGCGCACGTGCCTAAAGCCGTCTTTGACAAATAACCCCGGTCCCGGGGGGGCGTCGCAGACGGGACAATTTCTGCTCCTTAGGAAGTCGCCCCTAATTAAGCCCGTGTCCGGATCGACGTACTGAACGAAAGGCGGGTGGAGGTTGTGTTCGCGGCCGGTGGAACGATTGAAGTTGGACGTGCCTAGGACCAAGGAGGCGTCAAAGGCGTTTTTATGGTTTAGACGTTCTGCGGGGTCTTTTAACCAGTCTACTGCTTTGATTTGTATGGGCATTTACAAGGGTTCCCATGACCCACGTTAGGGGATCTTTTTTTTATTAATTTCTTCCGAAATTTAGTTATAAAGATGATTAAGTATAAAAATTTAACTGTTAATAAATAGATTGTCTATTGATCTCTAAAGGTTGACTTAACCAAGATAAAGTCAGCCGATATTCTAATCTTTTTTCGTAACCCAAAAAAAATAACAAATAAAAATCACTCTTGGTTAGACTAATGACACCTAAAAAACCAACCCTTAAAAACTAAAAACGCTACCGTCCCAAACGAATCGCTTACCTTTGAAGCGTTCCCGTGACCGTAACTAGCGTAATTCTACCCGAGCCCCGGCCCATTGTCCAGTAACTTACGATTAAGGCCACGGTTTTCCCGAGGGGCTTTAAAAAAACCTTCCCCGGGCCGCCCCTTGGCCCCCATGTTTTTCCCCAAAAAAAGCGCCCAAAATCAAGTCAAAAGCGCCAAGGGCCTTCTCTCTTCGCAAAAGCCCTTGGCCGATTCGGTAATGTTGTATAGGCCGTGGGAGTTTTTGTAATACTCGACCACGAAAAATATCTCGGGCAATCCTGCCCGGGGCAGTATTTTGTCGATTAATTCGTAGAGATAGGCGTATTCTCGCCGCCCGGGCGGGTTATGCGAGTCCAAGGCCAGGCCGCCCTGGCCCGACCCAGGGAGCTTGGGCCTGGAAACGTGTATTTCCGTAAGCCTATCCAAGGGCAGGGCTTTTAAATAATCCAACAATTCCAGGCCAAGGTTATGGGCCGTCACCATCGCGTGGGCCAGATCCAAAACCAGCCCCAAATCAAGCCCCCTGGTCATCCGGGTTATAAACCCGGGCTCGCAAACGTAATCGTATAGGCCGGTGGGGAAATAGTTATAGTTTTCCACGGCCAGGCGCCCGCGAAAACCCTTTCTGACATGCTCGACGTTTTGGGCGATCCTGTCCTCGATCTCGCTTTGGCCCAAAACCCGCCCGATGGGCTTATTCCCTTCGTATTTTTCGGCCGCCGGGCCCAGATCGCAGCCATAATAATCGATGCCGTTTTTCTCTAAGTAAGGGAGCGTTTGGTCAAACGATGCCCTAAACCCCGATTCGACTAAGCCTAGATTCGCGTGGAAAACCCTTTTTTTATCCCTGGGTAACCACTCCGGCTCCGGAAGAAATTTTATTTCCAAGGTGTCAGAAAGATCGAATAGTTTAATGTTATTTAAGGTTGGCTTTTTAAAGAGATGGGAAATGGGTATGATAACTTTTAATCTTATCATGATGGGTTCGGCTTCCGGCGGTTAGGTTTTATAAAACGAATCTTTTATTTAACGTTAAAACTTAAATAATTTTAAAAGTTAATTATGGTTAAAACGTCAACGTGAGTTTAATCGCGAAATATTGGCAAAACAAATTAAAGCGAGCCAAATAATTCAAAAATAAATCGAAACGCTTTATTTGAGCCATGTCGCGTAAAAATGATTAAAAACTCTTTGCCTTAGCCAAAATGTTTAAAATAAATCGAAGCGTTTAAGGTGAGTAAAACCGTCCAACGTAAATCGTAACGCTTTATTTGAGCCATGTAACATAAAAATGATTAAAAACTCTTTTCCTTAGCCAAAAAGCTTAATCCGTTATGGCCGAGAGAAAAATAGGCTCGTTGGCCGCGAGGTCGGACTTGGCCTTAAGATTTTCAAAATCGCGATCGGGGGTTAAAATCCCCTGGCCCTCGGTAATCATTTGAGGGGACAATCTTTTAAAGACCAGGTTTTTTAGGCTTAATTTTTCCCCTTTCTTTATTCGCGTAGATGCGAGGGCGTAACGGCGGATGAGATTTGGATTTTCGCCTACTTGCGGGGTTTTTGCCCCGTCGCACCAAAAGGGTTCGTTTCGTAAAGTCTTTGCTAGGTTTGGGCGATCGTGGTTTTTGGGGGCGCCCAGGCCGTTAAGCTCCTTAATCTCGGACATCAGTTGGGCCATGCCGGAAGGGTCCATGCTCATTTGGTTATCGCCGCCGGGTAAGCTCCGGTCGATGGTGAAGTGTTTTTCGATTAGCTCGGCCCCCAAAAAGTAAGCCCATTTCATGGGTTCCAGGGTAAGGGAGTGATCGGACAGCCCGGCCCTAAGGCCCTTTCGCAGCCACGAATCCAGGACGGCCAAATTCACGGCGCCCTCGGGAGCCGGGTAGAGAGAAGCGCATTGGAGGACGATGGCCCGGGGGCCGGTTATGGCCAAGGCTTTATCCACCTCGGCCTGGGTGGAAGCCCCGGTGGATAT
The DNA here is from genome assembly GCA_031277995.1 of Deltaproteobacteria bacterium. Classification (GTDB taxonomy): domain Bacteria; phylum Desulfobacterota; class Desulfarculia; order Adiutricales; family Adiutricaceae; genus JAIRNQ01. Next base: position 2,112 of record JAITLH010000326.1, on the reverse strand, counting down.
GACCAAGGGCGATTTGGCCTTGGCGGCCTCCCTTATTAGGGGTAAATAGGTAAGGTCACCCGAGGAAATTTTTATGAAGTCGCAGCCCAGGCCCTGGGCGAGCCCCAGGCCCTCGAGGTCAAAAATGGTTAGGCCAAAGGCCAGGGACAGTTTTTTGGCCAGTCTCCCCAGCTCGCCCAACTCGTCGAAAGAAAGTTCTTCCCTTTTAAGCTCGTCGTAATAGGGACTCGATTGGTGGATAAAATTCTCGGTTCGGTAGGCTTGGAATTTCACGCCCCCAAAGCCCAGCTTGGCGGCGCTCTCAACCATTTGGGCCGCGAGCCGCGCGTCCCCGCCGTGGTTGCCGCCAATTTCGGCGACAAAGGGTGGGCCTTTGGTTAACCAAAGACTCACGGGACGATGACCCCCCGCTTTTTGGCCCAGATTTCCGCCACCTTGGTATAGCTGGCGCCGTTATTGGTTGACTCGTTTAGGGTGGCCTTAAAGGAGGTGATGGTGAAATCGCTAAAAGTCGTGACCACCAAGGGGCCGCCCTCGGTTTGATAATGTTCGACGATGCGGCCGTCCTGGCTCCTGGCCGACCTAAAGAAAACGAAACCGGAGTTTAGGATGTGAAAACCTTCCCAGACATGGAGTTTGGGATTAAAGAGCCTGGTCGAGGTCGATTGGATTTTCTCAAACCCCTTGGGGGGGTCTTGCCAGCGGTAGGGGACGGACAGGACGTCTTGGAGGGCTTGGCCGTCGTTTATCCAGGTAAAGGTCCATTCGCCGGCGATGATTTGTTCTTTGTCGGTGCCGGCGTCGATTATGTAAGCCACGTCCCATTCGCCGGGAAACATTACGTACCAATTGTCGGCCGGTTTAAGATTGGCGCTTGGCTTTTCGCTCATGAGGGTCGAAGCGAAGTAAGATTTGTTGTCTTTGGCCAGGATCTTTTCCCTTTCCGATCTGGCGGCCTGCTCCGGGGTTTCCGGGCCATTGGGATCCTCACCAACCATGCGGGTGTTGCCGTCTTTGTTCCACTGGTCGTAGCCGCCCCTTACCCCGCTTTCAAACTCTTTCTGGTTAAACTCGTCCCACATGTTTCTGGGTTCGGCGCATTTTTCCAAGCCAAAGCGATCGGAAAGGTAGGCCCATAAACCCTGTTCCGTTTTGCTCGACAAGTAATTCCAAACAAACGAGGGGATGGCGATTATGCATAAAATGATTAGGATCTTGGTCTTTCCCCGCTTCCAAAGGGGGATATACTCCTCGGGTTTTAAGCCGGTTCTTAGGTTGGCCTTACACTGCGGGCATTCCGTGGCCGGCAGTTTTACCAAAATGCCGCAAGCCGGGCAAAAAATCCTGGCCCCGGCGGCCTGATTGGGCCCGGCCCCGGGCCCGGGGGGCGGTTCGTTAAAAGGGTTTGTTGGTTTGGTTTCAGTACTGTTTGCCGACAAAAGTCACCACCGAATCTATTTTTTCCATAGATACCGTAAAAAAAGCATCCAGGTTATAGGTAAAACGCGGCCAAGGTTTACGAAATATTGACCGAATATCGCGGCGCCCTAAAACCTAGCCCCGGTCTCCCGACCATGGCCACCCCGGTGGGGCGCTTTCCAAACTAAATTGTGTCTTTGGTGTAGGTTAAGGTTATGGACCCTACGTTTTCGTCTCCCGTTTTACGTTAAGATAACATAAGTCAGATGATACATTAAAATCTTTGTATTGACAACGGCTTATTCAATCAAATCTGATTTTGGGCTAGGCATTCATTTTTGGTTTAAACAAGTCCAAAAAGACACTTAAGCTTCCATCGCGAAATAAAATTAAACTTAACGATACCTCGCTTGGCCATATGTCCCTATATTTAAAACACGTTACTTTTTATCCATATTTATCAAGGCCAATGATAGTTCGCTCCCCGCCAAACCCTACCCGGCTTATTTTTTCCAAAATAAAATGGCCGCGCCCCACCTTGGCCCGAAACAAAGTTTCGGGGAGTTGGCTTGGAGGGGTTGAAAGGTAACGGGGCCTTGGCGGGCCAAGGCTGGCTTGGAAGTTAGGGGAGGCGGCGAGGGACCTTGGCGGGCCAAGGCTGGTTTGGAAGTTAGGGGAGGCGGCGAGGGACCT
>JAITLH010000275.1 GCA_031277995.1 Deltaproteobacteria bacterium | reverse complement strand
TTCTAACAGCCCATCCCGGCCAAGGGCCCTTGGCGGTCTCGTGGCGTCCCAAGGCCCAGCGGGCCATAGGGACTTGACCAAGTCCCGTTGGCCTGGCCGCCCCAAAAACAACTATCCCCAGGCTCGACAAAGGGAAAATTGGCTGGCGGGGGTTAAAAAGAAGAAAAACTTTATCCAAGGCATTGTCAGTTTTCGTAACTTCGCGTTGCCTTTAGCCATGGGTCGCCAATAAAACCAAAGGTCACGGAGCCGGTGGTCAAGGCGGTCGAATCAATTTATAAAAGCCAGAGTCGGTACGGTTAGGGAAGCGTTTGGCGGGGGATTGTTAGGCGCGGGCCCGGTGACCTTGAGAGAAACGAGGCTGGATTTTCGCGCTGGTCCGGCGGGCCAAGCGCCTAAGAAGTGGTTGACAAGGGTTACAAAACGGGATAATATGTGACCAAATTAAGTGTCAATATTTATTTACAACACTTAGCGATCCGTTTAGTCATGGCCCCAACCTTTATTGAGCCGGTTAGCCGGGCCTTTGGAACGGGCCGCCATTTTTTGTCATCATCTCTATAAAGGTTGGCGCGCTTTGACGAAACGGTTGGGGGCTACCCCATTAAAATACCCCGTTCGCGACGGGCCAATTAAGCCGCGAAAACTTAAAAACTGGCCGTAAGAAAACCTACCTGCAGGCGCTGGGCCAATTAAACCGCGAGAACTTAAATACTGGCCGTAAGAAAACCTACCTGCAGGCGCTGGGTAAATTAAGCCGCGAAAACTAGAATACTGGCCATAAGAAACCTACCTGCAGGCGCTGGGTAAATAAAGCCGCGAGAACTTAAAAACTTGCCGTAAGAAAACCTACCTTCAAGCGACGGGCCATTGGCGGAGTTTAAGGAACACCAGAAATATTTCGGGCTGGACCATTTTGGATTAAAAACTTGGCCCGTCCGATGACGCCACCTTTCGGTAACCATAATCGCCCATCGGTCCAGGCCAAAGAAGCTTCGCCCATTCTCCCTAAATCCAGTTTTGACACCGATTACTTTGAGACTAGGCCTTTCTTTAAAAGCCCAGTTGGTATCAACGTTAATGTCATTATCATCAAAAATTGACTAATAAATAATTATTTAAGCATTTAAATATGGTAAATAAAAGAAAGAGAATATTAATCATCGAGCTATTTTGTTATTTAACTTAAATATTCAGCTCAAAACAGCCGCGAAAAAAAACAAAAAAATTATTTTATGGCTGACAAGGTAGCTTAGCCCCGGCCAAGAGCGGCCTAGAGGCTTGGCTGGCCAAGCGGGGGCTAACGAGATCAGCGAAGCTAAGCGAGATTACGCGAGAACCGAGGGGCCTAGCCGAGCGGCCAAGCCGAGGGGCCGAAGGATTAAATTTGGGCATTGGGGGGGGCGCGGTCTCGATAAAATAAGGTTAAATGTTTTACCTTGCCAGGTACCGGGGTGAAAAATAGTTAGTTAAAGTACCTAGTTAAATTTAAAATAGTACTTTTATTTACAAATTTTTATAGGAGACATTTTATATGTGTCGATATTTATTACAAACAAGTATATTTATCATAATCGCCTTTGCTTTGGCGCCGATGGGTTGGGCGCAAGAGAGCAATCTGCCTCGGGTCGTTATTTCAGACACCCCCGGGGAGTTTTCACCCGAAGCCCGCAAAGCCAGCGCCTACGTTGAAGTGATCGATCGCCAAACCATCGAGATGTCCCAGGCGGAAAATCTCACCGATCTCCTTCACGAGAGGGGAATCGCCGGGTTTAACCACACCACGCCGTGGGAAGCGTCCATAACTTTTTTGCGCGGCAATACCGTCAACAGCCAGGACTCGGAAGCCAACAGCCAGTTACTGTTTTTGATCGACGGAATCCGTTCCGGGGTGGCCAACGCCAACCAACTGGCCCTGGCCAATATCGACCATATCGAAATAATCCGCGGCCCCCATATGTATAGATACGCCGCCTCTTCCCATGGCGGGGTCGTTAACATAATCACCAAGCGGGGCGGCGACAAACCGGTGGGGGGCTCGCTGGGGCCGCGATTGGGCAGCTGGGGTATTTCCGGAGGCCAGCTGGCCCTAAACGGGCGCCTTAACGCCCTGGACTATTATTTGACCTATGGCCATACCAAGATGAACGAAGACTACCGGGACGGTCGGCAGAATAAGGTCTACAATACCTCCTATGACTCCATCGACAGCTTGACCCTAAACATGGGCTACAACTTTGCCGGGCGCCACCGTTTGGGTCTGACGGGCTCTTGGTATGGCCTTAGAAACGCCCTTAAGCCCAGGACCGAAATCCCTGACAGCCCTAGGCTCCCGAGCGCGGGCGAGGTGGACCGATCGACTTGGATGTACCATCTGACGTATGAGGGAGGAACCGACGATGGCCGGCTGACCTGGCTGGCTAGCGTCGGCACCAGCCATGACGAATTCGCCATGCTTTACTACTCCACGCCCTATTTTCCATACACCCAATCGACCGACACTTTTTCGGCCAAGGCGGGCCTGGCTTGGGAAAGCGAACTGTTCGATCTTGATTTTGGAATCGATTACACGAAATATGACCTTAAAAACGGGGGCCCCGATGAAAGGGCCGGGGCGACCATCTACGATGGCTTTGGCCTTCACCCCACCAGTTCCGCGGTGGACTTGGGCCTATACCTCATCGGTACCCTAAAACTTTTGGATCAAAAACTTAACCTCACCGCCGGACTTCGCTATGACCGCTGGGACGTTCGGGACAAGGCCATTGGGGACGAATCGTTTTTTACCCCTCCCTATCAAAACGATTACTACGGTTTCGTTAACGGCCAAAGGCCAACGCGCCGAACCTTTGACAACCTTTCCCCCTCCTTTGGGGTGACCTATCTTCCGACGCCGTGGATTAAATTTCGCGCCAGCTACGCCAGAACTTTTCGGGCCCCCTCGGGCCGTCAACTTTTCGCCAGCAACATCACCGAAGGCTATTACGAAAGCGGCGATCCCCGGCTTAGGCCCGAAAAGGCCGACAACTGGGAGGTCGGCGTCGATCTAAACACGCGACACGTTTCGGCCTCGCTGACTTATTATCGCAGCTGGATGGAAAATAACATCTTTCCGTATCCGATAATGGATCCCCGGCCAATTTTTGACGGCGTTTCCCGTCGCATGATCCAAAACGCCGATCGCCGTACCGCCGGATTTGAGTTTAACGTTTCGGTAAACCTGGCCAGTCTTTTTGGCCATACCGGTTATGAGTTGAGGCCTTTTTTCGGCCTAAACTACATGACCGAACACGAATTCCGGCTAAGCGACGATCCCAGCCTTTACACCAGCCGGTGGTTGCCAATAATCTGGGTCCCGGAATCGAGCTATTTTTGGGGCCTAAAATACCGCCATTTTGCCTTCGACTTTGAAGCCGCCCTTAATTTCTACCACATAGGCCGGATGCAATGGACCAATCCCGGGGCCGTAATCACGCCCACTTCCTACGATAGGTATCAGTACGGCAATTTTACGGTGGCCGATCTAAGCCTCAAACAAAGAATTCTTGATTTCGAGGATAAAGGACACGTTGACTTAAAACTAAACGTAACCAATATTTTTAATGAATTTTATACCTATAACCAATGGCAACCCAATCAAATTCCCTTTATGCCTGGAAGGGGATTTAACTTAAGCGTAGCGTATGTCTTTTAATAGCTAGTCCTAAGTTAATTAGCCAATAATTATACTAATAATTACATAACTATATACTTTCATGATTACAAATTCGTGACCTTAGACCTTTGTCTAAGGTTACGAAACTTTGTTTTTAGGATTAAAACTAAGCAAAAGGCTTTTCACCGGTGAAACCAGTCAACCATTTTAAAAGCGATATAATTTTTAACCCAATAATTATATTATTCGGTTTAATTTTATTGATCTTTTTTTCCCTGGGCCTTGGACATCAGGAGCTGGGCCCGGGACGTCTGGTTTCAATTATCTGGGGGAATTTTGGTTTTAAGGGCCATGAGTCCGAAGAGACCTACCAAAGCATCGTTTTTCTGGTTCGCCTACCCCGTATTTTATTGGCCGTCCTTATCGGGGCTGGATTGGCCGCCTCCGGAGCGGCTTTTCAGACCATCTTCAGAAATCCCCTGGTTTCCCCAGAAATCCTGGGGGTTTCGGCTGGCGCCGGTTTCGGGGCCGCTCTGGCCATGCTTTTTAAGCTTCCCCCGATTTTGGTGCAGTCATTCGCCCTGGCCTTTGGCCTTTTGGCGGTGGCCTTGACCTTGGGCATTGCCAGGGTCACGGACCGCGCCTCAATCATGTCGATGCTTTTGGGCGGAATCGTGGTAACCGCCCTTTTCGGGGCTTTTCTTGGGGTAGTGAAGACCTTGGCCGATCCCTGGAACACCTTGCCCGGCATTGTCTTTTGGCTTTTGGGAAGTTTGGCTCGGTCCTCCCCCAGGGACGTTTTGATGGTTTTGCCGGCCACCGTCTTGGGTTTGGGTACGCTGTTTCTTTTTCGTTACCAAATCGAAACCCTTTCGGCCGGCCATGACGAGGCCAAGACCATGGGGGTGGAGCCCTTCAAAGTCAGGATGGTGGTGGTTGGGGCGGCCACTTTGATTACCGCCGTTGGGGTCAGCGTTTGCGGGATGGTTGGCTGGATTGGTTTGGTGACCCCGCACTTGGCCAGAATCCGTGGGGGTACCTCCTTTCCGACCCTTTTGGTCCGTTCCATGGCCTTTGGGGCGATTTTGACCTTGGCCATTGACGATCTGATCCGTTCGGTCAAAGCCGCCGAACTGCCATTGGGGGTAATGACCGCCCTTATCGGCACCCCGATATTTCTTATTCTCTTGCCAAAAACCCGAGGGGCTTTCAGGTGAGTCTCGCCATCGATAAACTAAGTTTTGGCTACCGTAAAGAAAAGCCCATAATAGACAATCTGGCCCTGGCCATTTCGTCGGCTAAGGTCACGGCCCTTTTGGGAACCAACGGGGCCGGCAAAACCACCTTGCTAAGACTCATTTTGGGGCTCTTGGACCCTTGGAAGGGGACGATCGCCTTTGACGGCGTTGATTTGACCAAGCTGACGGTCGCCAAAAGGTCGCGATTGGCCGCTTACGTGCCTCAATTTTCCGATCCGGCCATGCCCGGATCGGTAGCCCAAGTCGCGCTCATGTCGAGGTTTTCCCGACTTTCCCTGGGGCGCTCGCCCACGAGCCAAGATTGGGACGCCGTGGCCGAGGCTTTGGATTTAATGGGCATAACCGATCTTTGGGCCAGGCCCTTTATGGATCTTTCCGGGGGCGAGAAACGAAAAGTCTTGATAGCCAGGGCCTTGGCCCAGAAGGCCAAGCTTTTGGTTCTCGATGAACCCACCGCTTTTTTGGACCCGGTGGCCCAAGTCGATTGTCTCAATACCCTTAGGGCTTTGGCGGAAAGCGGGCTGACCTTGGTCATGACCACCCATTTTCCCGACCACGCCCTGTGGGCCAGTGACATGGCCGCTTTACTAAAGGACGGCTCGATTTTGGCCAGCGGACCTTCCCACCAAGTCATGACCCCCGATAACCTAAGTAAGCTCTACGATCGCCCCTTTGCCGTGGCCAATACCGAAAAACTCCCCACCGGTTTAACTTACAAGGTTTGCCTCCCCCTTTGGGGCAAGCTACCATGACCAGCTTTGGCCCGGGGCCTTCCAATCCCATGAAACCAAAGCCCGAGAGCCGGGGGCTTAAGGGGACGGCGGCCCATGGGATTTCCAAAAACGTCTGGCCGGCCCCGACCCCTTCTTGGCCGCTTTGCGTTTTTATCGTTATTTTTTTAACCCTAACCTTCTTATGCCTAAACTATCAAAGGCGGCGATCGAATTTTCCGCCCGCCGGGGCCGGGCCATCGCTCTTAGTGACCGATCTGGCCGGTCGGCACGTGGCCATACCCCCGGCCATCGATTCCGTGGCCACCTTTGGGTCCACCCCGATTCTAAACTCCCTTTTGGAAATCCTGGGACAGGGCCATAAAATTCGCAACCAACCCAACTTGGTTCACGACCTTTCCGGACCCTGGCGGATGCATAAGATCTTTGCCCCCCAACTCGTTTCGGCTCCGGTTTTGAGAGACCGAAACCACGAGCTTATCTTGGAAACCATTCTCACCGCGGATCCGGCGCTATCGATTACCATGACCCCAAGTTACCTTGAAGCTTTGGAACGCCTTGGTTTGCCGGTCATTTGGGTAGATTGGTCAACCGCGGAGCGAATGTTGGAAACGGTGGTTTTTCTGGGGGAGGTCTTTAACCAAAAGGACCGGGCCGAGGCTTACGTATCTTACTACCATGGGCGCCTAAAGCTCGCCTGCGGCCTTACGGCCAACTTGAAGGAGTCGGACAAGAAAGGCGTCGTCTACGCCTTTCCGCGTCCCTGGTTGGTTCCCGAAGAACCCACCGAAAAACTCCTCTCCAGCGCCGGGGCCCGGAGCCTCACGGCCGATTTTTCAAAGAAAGGCCTATGGTTTTACGGCCCCGAGGATCTTTTGGGCTGGAACCCGGAAACGATTTTTTATACCGACGAGGCCCACGCCGCCGCCCTCAAAGGCGACCGCCGTTTGGGGGCCCTAAGGGCCATAAAAAACGACGCCTTTATCAAGATTCCCACCGTGGGCCACATGTGGAGCGGCCATACGGTCGAGGCCCCGCTGGTGGCCTTGTGGCTGGTCCATCGCCTCTACCCAAAGCTTTACCCGCGCCAAGAATTGGCCGCGGAAACGATCTATTTTTACCAAACCTTCTTCGATTACTCGATGAGCCCGGCCTTGGCCGACGAGATTATCGACGGCGGCTGGTGACCGGACCCATGTTTTGGTTGGCCCAACCAAAGCCGCCTACGACAAAACCTCGACGATCGGCCTTAACGCGGCCATAAGCCATTCTCCGGACCGATGCCAATACCCCTTATCGTTTAAGGGGTTTTTTTATTGGCGCGATTGGTTTTGGCTAGGTTTGGTTTGGCTAATTGGCCGGGGAGACAAGGGCGAGAAACGAAACGGGGGGTGGAAAATTTTGCCCCCAGCCCCCAGGGCCATAAGGCCATGGGGGCTTGGGGTGAAAACTTAGAAGTTAAAGCCGAAAGTCGCGGCCACGTCGCCGCGATCGTAGTAAAACTGCGGGACCACGTTAAAGCGCCGCTTGTCTTCTATGAGATTGGCGGGCATTTCCAGATCGTCGGTTGAGGGTTCATAGGGCCTAACGAAGATAAAAGTGAATATCCCCGAAACGGCGACCGATCCCAGGACGTCCTCAACGTGGTGTTTATCCCGGGCCACTCTCCCGTAAGCCGTCCAAGCGGCGAAGACGTAGGGGATGGCCGCTTCTTTGAAACTATACCGGGCGTGGAGAAACATGGCCCCGCTAAAGGCCGCCACGGCGTGTCCGCTGGGAAAAGACCTTTTGGCGTCACCCGGTTTCCAGTTTGGCCGCTTTTTATTGGTAACTCTCTTTAAGCCTTCGCTGGCCAGTTCCGCCGTGCCCAAAGACAAACCCAGTCTCAAAATGCCGTCAAATTGGCGCTCTTTGTAATACGAATAGCCGGCCGCGTAAGCCGGGATCAAAAATATCAAGTAGTCGTCGCCGTAAAAGGTTTCGGCGGATAGGCGCGAGGGAGCCAAGGCCAGGGCTAGGCAAATCGCCAAGAGAACGGGAAAGATTTTCCAGCGTCCCAAAGTAAACATGGACATGGCCTTCTTGGCGGCCAGGAAAAGAGATGACATATTGACTCCTAAAATAATAAAAACAACAAAATATAAAAAAATTAAAAATAAATTACTTTTTTAGTGCGCTAAAATTATCCAAAAATGGCCACAAACACCAGTTTATGGCTTAAAGATTAAAGTTTTTGGAACTTGAAAACCCGTCTGGCCCGAGGCCAAAATAGGCCCGGCCCCGGGTTTTCCCAAATAAGCGGGACCAGGGATCAAAAACCCTCAGGCGCTCCCGGCTTAAGAACCGCCCTAAGCGGCTGGGCGGCCGGCAACTGCGCGGCCGATAAAGGGCGCGGCAATCGGCCATAATGGCTTCTACGGGGCCCATTTTTGGCCGCCAAGCGCGGCTTTGACCCATGGGTAAATTACCTAGGGTAACTCCTAGGGGATAATGGCTAACCACTCTTGGCCAAGGTCCAAAACTTTGGTGAGCTTTGGCCAAAAATAATCTCAAAATCACAGTAGCCTTAGTTTACAAAAATTTTCAACCAATTTCTAGCGAAAAATTCTTAAAACGGGCCTATTTGTTGTTTTGGGATCGTTTTCCCGTAGAGAAAAGTCTATCGCGGCTAAGTCGTTTCGTTATGGGGCTTGGTATTAAGGCCCGGCCTACCGATAAGCGTTTACTTAAAAACTTAAAAAAACGAAACGACAAGACGGAGGGCCCTGGAAAGAAAACCAAGCCCAAGCTTTTAAAAAGCGTGGAATTGGTTGGGGTGTTATTGGGGGAAGTCGGGCTTAGCCGTCGGGGTTTATGATTTTGGCGTTGTGGACGACCAAAAAAGCGTGGAGTAACTTGGTTAACTGATCGTCTAGATAGGTCAGGGCCGTTTGGGCGAAGTCTTTGGGGATGCCGTAGTAGGCCCCGGCCACGGAGCCGGTGATGGCCCCCAGGGTATCGCTGTCCCCGCCAATGGAGATGGCTCCCCTTATGGCGTCCTCAAAACTCTGGCTTTCAAAAAAAGCTTCCAGGGCTTGGGGGACGGTTTGTTCGCAGGTTTCGTTAAACTTGTAGGAACCGCGGATGGAGTCCAGGTCAAAGTCAAGGGGGTAGTAATTTTTTCTGACGTAATCGTAGATGGCCAGTTTGTCCCAGCCGATTTTGGCCAAAAAAACGCAGGTGGCCGTGGCCTCGGCGCCCTTTAGGCCCTCGGGGTGGTTATGGGTAACCTCGGTCACAAGTCGCGACAAAAGCTGGGCCTCCTCGAGGGTTTTGGCGACCAGGCCGCAGGGGGAGACCCTCATGGCGGCGCCGTTTCCGTGGCTATGGTAGGGCCGGGGATCGGGGGAATACAACCAAGTCCTAAACCGGCCCCCGTAACCGCACAGGGGGTAGTTTTGGCCTATTTCCCGCATGGCCTTGACGGCCTTTTCGCCAAGTTTGTCGTATTGGCCGTCAGACGCTAATAGGGCATGGCCTATGGCCAAGGTCATGACGCTGTCGTCGGTCACGAAACAGTTCTTGGCAAAAAATTCAAATTCTTTGCTTTTGTTGTTGTTCCACTCAAAACGGGATCCCACGATGTCGCCGATTATAGCTCCCAACATAACGACTTGCTCCTTGCCGCTGGTATCATAAGTTAAATATCGAGGTTTTAATTTTGGTCGTCTCTATTTGGTTTTTGGCCCCCGGGCGCGAAAAACCAATAAAAATGGTTAAGAATCCAGGTGATTTTTTTTCTCCAAGTATTTTATCAAAACCGCGAATTTATTCTAGCCCCGGCCAATGGACCTAAGGGCCCTAAGGGCCAGGGCCAGGGACAGGGCCAGGGACAGGGACAATGGCGCGTGGACCTTAAGGGTTTAGGGACACCCCTCCAAAGGAGGGGGGAAAATTTATGTTTGACCAATAATAACTTAAAATACTCGATTTGAAGTAAATTTTCTACAAAAATTTTAAAATTCTCTTCAAAATTATTGGTGAATTTGGTATCATGTTTAGAATCTGTGAGGTTAGTTAAAGTCAGATTATGGAGAGTTCAAAGCTACATAATAGCTAAATGACCACAAAATTATCAGACTAAATACCCATAAGTAATAATATCTAGAAAAATTTAATCAGCCGCCAGGTACCCAAAACGAGGAGAATCGAATCGAGTTGGGGAGATTTTGACCCGTTGGTTGGGCGGACTGGATTTTTTTGGATCCTTTGGCCCCATTTCATGCCCCACTCCAAGGTCACTCCAAGGTCACGCCAAGGCCATTCCAATGCCGCTCCGAGGCCGCTCCGAGGCCGCTCCAAGGCCACGCCAAAGCCGCTCCAAGGCCACGCCAAAGCCGCTCCAAGGCCCACTCCAAGATCTTGTTGCCCGAACTGGGTTAACCTTTTAGTATAAATATATAGGTAAAAAGATGCTAAACGCCATATTAAACGCCGAAAATTTAGCCCAAAAAGGTAAGCTGGAAGAGTCTAAAGAGGCCTTTACGGAAATACTGGCTTCGGAACCGACCAACGTCAGGTCTTTACTGGGCTTGGGGATCGTCTGCTTTAAGCTGGGCGACAACGACGGGGCCGAGGCCCAATTCAAAAAAATCCTGGAAACGAAAAACAACCATTTGGAGGCCTTGAAAAATTTATGCATGGTCTACGCCGCCAGGAAGGATAAGGACCTGGCCCTGGCAACCCTGGAGCGGCTTACGGGCATAAGGAAAAACGACCCGGAGTTTTTGGCCTTCGGGGCCAGGATCTACCAGGCCTTTGGGGAAAAGCAAAAGGCCCAGGAAAGCGTCGATAAGGCCTTGGAGCTGACAGCGACCAACTACGTCAAGCAAAACGAGTTTAACGACATAAAGGCCCACATTAACGGTCTTCCCCTGCCCAGCAAAATCAAAAAGAAGCAAAACCTGACCGTTTGCTGCGTCCCGGGCATGGATTCCTTCATCCACGAAAACGCCAAGCGCCTGGCCCTGTATATGAACGTCACGACCTCGGTTTCGACCAAGGCCGAGGACCACATCAAAAACATCCTTAACGCCAACGTCGTTTGGTTGGAATGGGGTAACCAGTTAACCCAGTTTCTGTTGTCCCAAACCAATATCCTGGGCGGGAAAAAGGTCGCGGTCAGGATCCATAGCTATGAACTCTACGACGGCTTGGTCGAAAAGATCAATTTCGACCTGGCCAACGACATAGTTTTCGTCTCCCCGTATATGAGGGAACTTTTTAAGCAAAAAAACTTGCCCTCGGCCGCCAATTCCCGCCTTAGCGTCATCCACAACGGCATCGACGTTAACCGTTTTAGTTTTATTCCCAGGGACGGGGACAACCACAACGTCGCCTTTCTGGCTTACGTCTCCTATAAAAAAGACCCCATGGTCATGATGCATGCCTTTTCGCGTCTGGCCAAAGAAAATCCGGCCTTAAAACTCCACGTGGCCGGGATGTATCAGGACCCCAGATACGCCATCGCCATGCCCCATTTCGCCAAAAAGGCCGGCTTGGACGAGCGGGTCAAGTTTTACGGCCACATAAACGACCCCGAGGAATGGTTTAAGGACAAGGATTACATCCTGTGTACCAGCCTTAACGAGAGTCAGGGTCTGGGGATTTTGGAAGCCATGAGCCGCGGGGTCAGGCCCCTGGTTTATAGCTTCCCGGGAGCCGAGGACATCTACCCGCCCCAGTATCTGTGGACCACCTTTGACGATCTGGTAAACCTCTACCATAACCCCCCCGACCCCAAAGAGGTCAGCGATTTCGTGGCCAAATACTACGCCAAGGAGAGGGAGATCGGGAGCTTACTTAAACTCTTCCTCGATAACGAGCAGGTTAACGAAATCTTCGATTTCGCCCCTGAATAACCGCGAGAGAAACCTCAAGAAAAAACCCAGGGCCAGTCCTAGCCCTAGCCCCTAGTCCTAGCCCCTAGCTTGGCGGCCGTTTCCGGCTAGCCGAAAACCTCCGCCTAGGGGTCAGGGAGCCGCTCCGGGCCCGTGGGCGCGGTTATTTGCCCCGGGCGGCCCGGGGAGGGGCTATTGGGGTCGGGTTTGGTGGGGGCTGGGTCGTTTTTTTGTCGGTTGGAGATAT
>JAITLH010000241.1 GCA_031277995.1 Deltaproteobacteria bacterium | reverse complement strand
CCCCCGTTAGTTTGGCCATGGCCAAAAATAAGTCCAAGCTATTGTCGCCCAAAAACTAAAAACGCGTGGGCAAACATTATTAACGCCAACCGATCAAGGCTTATTAAAACCGCTTTTGGCTTACCATGGCGCCTTGGCCCCAAAGGGGGGGCGTTTAAGCCTGGGCTTTGTTTGGTTATTCAAATCGGCGAAACATAGAATTTCACAAAATTTAAGGCCATTTGACAATTTTTAAGTAAAAACCCTGGCTGGGCGGGGGTGGGAATATTTAGGAAAAAGGTAGCGAACATTCGCCGAAAACAAACCGCGGGCCAATCGTTAAGGGCGCTTGGGCAAAAAAAATCGGCCGCGCCTTCTTGGCCTTGGACCCGGCCTTTGACTTTAGTCTTAGGCTCTGGGCCCGGCCATGGCGCGCGGCCGAGGGGGTTAGGTTTTAGATGGGTTTAGTAGGCGGCCGCGTGTCCGTCGCTTCGGATCTCGGCCCCGCCGGCGAAGGTGCCGCTTTGTTGGTCAATCTCGATGGCCCAGACAAAACCGGTGGCCCTGCGCCAAACCATGTCGCCGGGCACTATGTCATGGCCTTTTTCGGTCATGCCCTTTTCCCAAAAGGTCCGCAATTCCGGTTCAACGTGAATGCGGGTCCCGGCCGTGTAGTGATAGACGTCGCCGTACAAAAAGCGCGGGGAGGCGATGGCCGCCTGTGGATTTAACTTATACTCAAGCATCCGGATAAGGACCTGGAAAATGCCCTGCATGGTCATTTCCGCGCCCGAACCGCCGATTATGATATAGGGTTTGCCGTCTTTGAAGATCATGCCCGGGGACAGGGTCCAGCGGTTTCTCTTATTGGGGGCGACGACGAGATTGCTGGCCTTTTCGGTCCAGGGGTTAACGTCTAGGTCAAACCAGTCCATGCCGTTATTGCCGATAACGCCGGTATTGCCCAATAAGTCTTGGCCCCCAAAATACTGGCCCAGGGTATGGGTGAAGGTTACGCAGTTTCCCCACTTGTCGGTCACGACCACGTGGTTGGTGTTTCCGCGGTAAGTCATGTTTTTGTCGCTTTCGGCCATGGCGATCTGGATTGGCTCCAAATTCTCGGGGGCTTTAGTAAGCTTAAAACCGGGCTGGGTCCAGGCGTCCGGGTCCCCGGGTTGGACCTTGCCTTTGGCGGCCTTATCAAGGCTAATTCTCTGGCGCTGGACTTTGGCGTAGGCCTCGGACACGAGCTTGTCGCTTTTGCTGGGGACAAAGGCGGGATCGGATATGAATTGATAGGTGTCGGCCTGGGCGAGTCTTACGATCTCCACCATCAGGTGCAGATACTCCAAGCTATTGTCTTCGATTTTTGACCAGTCGTAGCCTTCGGCGATTTTTAGCATCTCCATCCAGGTCGTGGCCGATGAGGGCGGGGGCGCTCCGTAAACGGTCAGGCCCTTGTAATCCATGGTGACCGGCTCGTTCCAATTAAGCTTATAGTTGGCCAGATCTTCCATGGTCCACAAGCCGCCGTTTTTCTGGACGTAGTCAACCATTTCTTTGGCGATCGAGCCTTTGTAAAAAGCGTCAACCCCTTCCTTGGCCACGGTCCTAAAGGTCTGGGCCAGTTCCGGGTTTCTGACGATGGCGCCCTCGTCGGGCCACTGTCCGTCGGGAGCGAAAACCCTGGCCAAGTTCGGATACTGCAAGGGGGCTTGGGCGGCGCTCTTTTTAAGGCCAACGCTTTGGCGCTTGGTCAATACGTAGCCTTCCTCCAAATACTTGATGGCCGGCTTCGATACTTCTTCAAAGCTCATGGTGCCGAATTTTTCCAAGACTTCCGCGTAGGCTTTCATGTTGCCGGGAATGGCCATGGCCTTGGCCCCGGACAAAAGCTCCGATCTATCCTTGAACTTATCGGGCGTGGCCGCGGCCGGGGCCTGGGTATCGGCGTCAAGGGAGTGGAGTTTACCCTCCTTCGCGTCCCAAAGAACCCAGAAACTGGCTCCCCCGGGTCCGCACATGGCCATGTCAACGGCGTTTAAGGTTAAGGCCACGGCCACGGCCGCGTCAAAGGCGTTACCGCCTTGGTCCATAATCCTGGTGCCCACGGCCGAGGCCAAGGGATGGGCGCTGGAAACGATGCCGTTTTTTGAAAAAACCGGCGCGGGACTTAATATTTTTTCAACTTTGTAGTCATAGGCTTGGGCCGGAAAACACAGGGCCAAAACCGCCGCCGCCAGGGCCGGCATTAAACCGATTATGGGTATTCGATACGACTTCACGGTGATTCCTCCAAAAGTGGTGAGGGAGCTAGGGTAAATCCCTTACGGGACGAAAAAAACTCTCAAAAAAAAATAATCAGGCCGTTTAAACTCAATTTACTTCAAAAATACCTTATTAATCACAACCAAAAAAAACGTCACGAAATCAAACCAAAATTAATACCCAAACGAGGTTCGCTTCTAACTTAAAAAACCCTTCCCCATTACGCCCCAATTAGGCTCTCGCGTAAATGCTTCCTCCCGCCTTTGAAAAATAAAGGCCCAAAACACCGCCCCAAACTTACCTTATGGATAAACCATTCCATAAACCTCCAATAATCAAAGGCCAATGCCAGCCAAATAAATTTACCGTTTATTTTTTCCGACCATTTAGCCTCAGAAATAACTCCCGTTAACGCGGCCGCCCCTGTCGCGGCGGCTTAAACCCGGGACTTGCCCAATCGTTATTCGCGGACGAAAATCACCCACCAATATCGCTAAATTCGTAAGCCAATCCCTAAAAATGCTTATGGTATGGTCGTTATCGAGATTAGACTTCAAATCACCCAACGCCGTCAAACGAATTATCGTGCATACTTCCGTTCTCCAAAACGAAACGCCAATACCCCCACCCCAGCCCAACCCCCTCCCCAGCCTTTGTCCCGGGCCAATAGCCTTTGTCCCCGGGCCAATTAAAAACCTCGAGACTTTCGCCCAAAAACAAAACCGACTGGCCAGACCTTACGAACGTTAACCGGCCAATGGCTTTCGCGAAGGCGCTCCCGGCCAATCCCGGCGCCTTGACGCGCTGGGCCGATTTTGATCCTTAATTGGCTTTGAGATTTAAAATGGAAAAATGGCCAGATACTGAATATTTTTAAACGATGGGTTAACGTTTATTAGGAAACGATTATGGCCGGAGGGGCTTTAAGGTGAGCTTATCGATAATTATTTGAGTAAAAATAATTCGGGTTTAAATAATTAGGCCAAGAGGGCTTCAACTTGGCCTAAAATAACTTAACCCATGGGGGTTGGGCACTGTTTAGGGGACTTTTAGGAGACGCGGGGGTTTTCGTTGGGGATGTTTTGGAAAGATTTTGGGCGAAGCAAAACTCGGCCAACTGCCGGATTAGTCTTTCGCGGCCAAAACGGTTTTGGCCGGTGGCGGG
>JAITLH010000233.1 GCA_031277995.1 Deltaproteobacteria bacterium | reverse complement strand
AGGCTCGGGAGCTTGGGCCAATTGGGCCAATTGGGCTTTTTGGGCCTGGTCGCGTTCGAAGGCCTCTTGCTCGGCCAAATCAAGCGCCGCTTGGGCGGCCTCGGCTTGGCCTAATAAATCTTGGTCGTCGTCGGGTTCGTCGTCGGGTTCGTAATCGTCTTCGCCATCTTCCGAGTCGTAATCGTCGTCGTCTTCATCGTCATCATAGTTGCCCACGTCGTAAAGGAGTTCGTCTGGGTCTTCTTGGGAGTAGTCCGTTTCGGCCTGGATTTTGTCACTAAGGACTTGGATCGGGTACGGTAAATCGGGGAAAAAGTTTGAAAGAGTGACCTTGAAATTCGAGGAGACTTCGGGACATTTTTCTTTCGCCTCCTGGGCTTGGGGTTCATTTTGGGTTAAAAGGGCGTTATCGAGGTTGGGCTTGGTTAGGCCAATGGGTTGGGCTTGGGGCAAATAGCCATCCTCGATTAGGGCTTTTTCCACGGCCGCCAAGGCCGCTTCGACGGCCGGGCTAGCCAAACTGGTTTCGGCCCTTTTTTCGGCCTCAAAGTGGCCAAAGGGTCCGGCCGCCTCCACCCAGGCCACGGTGCCGCCCACCTGGTTAAGGACGTAAAAAAGAAGCCGGTCGGTGGGTTTTAGCCAGATCCAAAGGGACGAGGGCAAGGCGCCTTTCACCCGGGCCAGTTCCAAAAGGGCCATAAAATAGACGTTTTCGTAAGAAAGATGACTAAGCAAGGGAATTTTGACCAATTCCGGTTTTAAATTGGCCAGGACCTTATCGGCCGCGCCGGGGTCGACTTCCAGGGTCTTGGGGTTCCAGCTCTGGGACAGGGCGTTAAAAATGTCCATGGCCTGGGTTTTTTGGTCCAGGGCGTGGGCCAAAAAAGCCGCGGCCAGGGCCCGGCGGTAACCGGGCAGTTTGTTTATCCGGCCGTCAAAGGGGTAACCCAATTGGTCGATTAAAAGGGTTCTCAGTTTATCGGCGTCCAGGCGGTTATCGGCTCCCAGGGCCGGGTTATCCATTTTAGGGAGGCCCGTTTGATAGTTCATGACCTCTTCGGGCTTGTAGGGTTCGCCGTAGGGATCAAACAATAGGGCGTTTTCCAAAACGAATTGCAAAGGGGTTCGGGCCATGGCCCAGGGCCCGCTAAAATTGTCCATTTTGGTAATGGGGCCGGTCTTGGCGATGGGGGCCAAGCAAGGGAAGTGCTTGCTTGAGACTTTTAAAAGCGACCACATGTCGTGATTGAATTTGTACCTTTGCCCGGGGTCCCGGCGGTAAACCATTACCGTGAGGACAACCGTCAATAAAATGGTTAAGGGAGCGTAACGGCCGCCCAGATAGCCTAGGGTCAAATTGGCTTCCGCGGGCGTCAAAATCTCCCGATCCCACAGAAAGGCCGAAACGGCCAACGTTTCGCGATTATTGGGTAAGGGCGCTATTAAAACCCTCGAGCCCCAAAGGGCGGCCCAGCCGTAAGCCCGGCCAAGGTGCGGCCAGGCCAAGGGCAAAAGCATGGCCAGCAAAAAGATGGCCCCCAAAAAGCCCGGGCCTTTTGATTCGTTCATGGTTTTCACGATTGGCGTACCGTCTGCCCCCCATGGGCCCATGGTTAAAGGTTAAAAACAAAGGGCGAATAAAAGCCAAATAAAAGGCGGTTTTTTTTGTCGGCGGCGATTTTTTTCGCGCTCCCAAAACCCCCCTTTCCCCCGGCCTAGCCTAGGTCTTAACCGGGCCGGGGACGTTTGGGAGCGCTCGATATCAAAGCTTAAGGGTCTGGCCGTCAAGTTCCCCGATCGGAGCGGGTTTGGGCAAAACGGGCCGATCGCCTTCGGCCAGGCTTTGGTTGACCCATTCCAGGGTTTTGGCCAGATCCAAGTTTTTTAGCTTTCTTTTGGCCGCCCGCAAATACTTTTTGCCCCGCTCCGGGTTAAGGGAGTGGTAGTCGGACAAAGCTTGGGGCAAACTCTTGGAGCGCTTTAAATGGCTTCTTAAAATCCAAGCGCCCACGGCCAAGTTAACGCAGCCGTTATCGGTGACCGTTTTTTCCGACAAACCCATCTTGGTTAATAGCGGCAGCCAAAAGCTATTAATCTGCATGGGGCCCATGTCATAGGTGCCGTTGGCGTTTTTGGAAACCTCCCCCACCCGGCCCGATTCCACGGCCAGGACCAATACCAAAAGCGACATCGGCAGTTCGAAACGCTTGGCGCTATCGGCCAAACACTCCACCGTGACCGGCGACGGGCCCGGCTCACCGCCCGGGGGGAGCCGGGGTTTACTTTTTTTCCCGCCCCGCTCCAAGCCCGCCTTTACCGGCCCCTTATGGGCCGGTCCCGGCTGGGCCTTTTTTGCCTGGGCCGAGGGGGTTTTTTTGGATGGGGGTTTTACCGGGGAATCGTTTTTAATCTCCTTAACTGGGGGCGCTTCCAAAAGCGCCTGGCCTGGCCAGGAGACCAAGGCCGCGAAAGACGATCCCCCATAAGAGACCCAAGGCGAGACCCAGGGCGAGGCCCAGGGCGAGGCCCAGGGCGATCCCTGGGCCGGCCAGGGCGAGCTTGAGGTTATGACCAAGCCGCCCGCGACAATGGTTTCGTATTTGGCCCAATGGCCGCTTCGATCTTCTTTATCGTTGGCCGCCTGGCCCGATTGGCCTGGAAGTTCGCTTCGGGCCTGGTTTTCGCCATGGTTTTTTAGGCGCCCTTCGATTGTCT
>JAITLH010000202.1 GCA_031277995.1 Deltaproteobacteria bacterium | reverse complement strand
AAATAATCGTCAAATCCTGTTGCGATATTTTTATGGAGGTTAAAATTTTTAGAAATTTTTTTGCGGCAAAATTGGAAATCAAACAAGGCGGTCAAGCTTTTGGGAATTGATTTATTGTGGAGCGGGGAGAAACGGGATCTGGTTTTTATGGACTATTGTGCGAAGATGTGAAAAGCGGGCTGGTTTTGGGTGAGAATTTGGGAATTTTTGTTTAAGTAAAAGTGTAAACTACCGGACCTGAAATCATCTAAGTCAACCGCACTTGGGTACGCGATGTAAAGACAGATTTTTTGCAAAGTTTAGTCTCAAGAAACCAATCAATATACTTATTTAAGTATATATATTAATTAACAGAAACGCTTATACCCGTTAGATTATTTTCTGTTTTTTGAGCTTTGATTCTTAACTTACCTCAGTAAGTGGGCTAAATTTTCCAGCCAAATTAAGGAAACTTTAACTTCCATTCCAGAAACTCGCGGCGTTTACTGACTTCATATTTATAGCTTTTTAACTTCCCGCTTTTGAAGGTAAGCCTTAGATAAACGAGCAAGGGGCGAAAGCGAAAAGTTCGTATCGATAGACAATTTAAAAAAGTCATTTTTAATCGAGCGGACTATTTGACCTTGTAATACCCAACCCTTGACCGGCCCCTGGCCAGCGGAACATGGATTTAGGCCAGAAACTACCTTAACCCAAAAAAGCCGCCCGTGATCCCGAATACCAGGGCTCCCGGGCAGTGTCAAAAGCTTAAAACTGGATAGGTGATTTTGGAGAAAAATGGCTTAACCGAATCGAGAGGCCATGGAGGAAAGCCTTAAACGGTGAGTGATTTTTTTGGGGGGGTTGCGGAGGTAACCAACAATTAGCCGAATCTTCAAAGCCCTTTTGGACATAGGACGCGATCGGTTGGTTTTGCCGCGACTTCCAGCCCTGCCAGTCGTTCTCTCGACTTGCCGTGTTTCACCCTCTGGGACCCACTAAAACGCGCAAGGCCGCGGGCTGGTCTACCCCCCCCGGGTGCGCGCCCCCCCCTTCTGATGGGCTGGAACAAAGCGCCGTGGGAGCTGTTAGAGACGATTACGGGGCTATTTTTGAGGGGGAGGCTTTACTATTTTTGAGTCCCTGGGATAGACCGGAGTTTTTTCTTTACCACCGGTCCGGTATTTTGGCCGCGAACGGTTACTGGCCATTCTTGCCGAAAGACACGATTCAAAAATAACGCCGCGTTAAACGCAAAAAGGGCGGGACCAACTTTTTGGGTTGGGCCCGCCCTTTGGTTTTAGGCCGTTAAGGCGCGGATTAAGTTAGATTGACTTAGAACTCAAAGCCTAAGCCTAGGGAAGCGCTGTGGCTAATATAATCTTTGGAGGCGTCGAGATCGTAATTTACGAAAGCGTCAACCACTCCTCCGGTATTGACCTTAAGCCCCACGCCAGCCTGGAACGAATTGCCGCGGGACCTGGTCCCGGTAATCTCGAAGGTTTGGGGAGAGCCGACGAAACCAACGCGCATGGCGTTATCGAGCTTATCGACGGCGAAGTTGTAACCTAAGCGAAGTTCCGGGGTAAGGGTCGCGGAACCGGCATGGACGGTCGTGTTGAACTTAATCTGAACGGGAATGTCAACCTGATGGTCGGTCCTGGAACGGTAAGCGTTGGCCAACGTGTTACCCTGGGCCACGGCGTCCAAAGTATCCGCGAAGGCGCCTTGCCTCAAGAAGACATATTTCACGCCAATGCTGGGGATGATTTGGTAGCTGTCGCCCTTAAAGACGTAACCACCCCTAACCCCGAACATCCAGGAATTGACGTGGAAGGTACCGGTCTTTACGCCACCGGCGATAAGGTTGGTGGTGTATTCGTTTCTGGTGCTGGCGTAGGCCACGTTCGCGTCAAAAAAGGCGTTATTGGGAAGGAGGTAACTTCCGTAGACGCCGATTCCCAACGTGGACATATCAACGCTAGTCCTTTGGTCGTTATTCTTTAGACGACCGTTAGCGTAGGCGCCCGAGATGCCAAACCTTAGGCCAGGCACGGCACCAACTTCGCGGTCAAAACCAAGGGCAAAGCCGCCACCGGCATAATCGTATCCGGAAACGACCGAGCTGTCATCTTCCTTGGCCCAGAGGCCAAAACCGCCAACCCAAACCCGGTTTAGCTCATCGCCGCTGCCGGCCGCGGGCGGGGTCAGGTTACTGATTTCAATTTCCCTGACGCGGTCAAGGCGGTTAAAAACTACGGTCTGGGTTTTTAAAACGGTCGCGGACACGCTCGCGGTAACGTTAACCAAAGACTCGCCAAACAGTTGCTTGTAGGCCTCTTGAGTCTGGGCGGGGGTTAAGGAAGCGGAAGCGGCGTCGATTTTATTAACAGCATTTAAAACACCCAAGAACGCCGCCTGCTGGGCAGCGGTAGCGCCAACGGCGAGACCCTTGGCTATAATGTCATCAACAACGACAGCCCCGGCAACGATATTTGGCGTTAAAGTGGTAGATCCTTTAATGGCATCCTCGGCTTTATTCAAAGTTGATGCGACTCCATAATTACCCCCGGTCTGGTCTTCAAGTTTGTATAATCCCAAGCTGACATTAGCCAAATCAAGGGTTGTACCAGAATCGACTGTAAATAATGTTACATTATTATCTAGCCAATAACCTGGATCTGAGGCAACTGGAGCTAATTCGATTTTGCTACCGGCCGCAAAAGTAATGTCATTCAAAGAAGAAGAGCCGGTGGTATCGATTAGTCCATTAGTACTGGCCCCATGCTCATATTTAATGACAGTGTCCGC
>JAITLH010000167.1 GCA_031277995.1 Deltaproteobacteria bacterium | reverse complement strand
CTTTCCCGAATAAAAAAATCCCGCCCCAACAAAAAACCGCCCAACCTTAAGCGAAATCGAGGCCAAAGTTTCATGACCCCCGCCAAATCCACCGCCCCCCACTTGGCCCGCATAGGGCCAGCCTTGGCCAGCCCCTGGCCAGCCCTGGCCAGCCCTGGCCAGCCTTGGCCAGCTATGGCCCGACTAGGGCCCGCCCCGGCCCGCTTAACCCAATTACCGCAATTTCGATGGCCAGACTTAGGCCATTTGTTTGACCACCACTTGGCCAAGTTTATAGGCTTAATTATTGTCTTTTAAATTTTTTATCCGATATTTTATTTTTTTATTTTAACAAAATAATTATTTTACTTAACCCATGCCAGCAAACATCAGATAAAAAACGCCTAATAAACCCACGAGAAAAACCAATCGTGGTTAAAGGCCTTAACAAAACCGGCATCTTTTATTGGCCCAACCCTTGTCGTATCGTCCCCGTTGGCTTATAATGCCCAAGCGACGCGAAGTCGCGTTACTTTGCCCGGCCCACCGGGACTTACCGGAGCGGCTTTGGTTTCATGGCCTTATTTCTTGGCCGCGAATGATTGGGCGGCTTTGGGGCCCGGGCCGGCGCCCTTTCTTTCCCAAAAGGCTTTGGGCCAAGGCCGGCGCGGCGAAGATAATTTTTTAGTCCCCGTTTGGCTTGGTTTTGATTTGGCCTTGGTTGGTTTTGGCCTGGTTTGGCCTTGGTTTTGATTGGCCTTGGCTTTGGCGCCAAAGGCCCCGGCGTTTTTTTAAACGCGCCTTCTCGAGCCGCCGACTAAAAAAACCCCCACGGGTCCTAACCGGCTTGGCCAAAATCCAAACCTAAGCCCAGCGGCGCCGCCAAAATCCTTAAGTAACCCGCGAAGGTTAAGCGCTCCCGTTAACGAAAAACCACCCGCTCCCCGCCCGGGGCCGAGCGTTTGGCCAAAACGCTCCCGGGGCGCCCTTTTTTATGGCCAAGAATAACATGCGAAAGTTAAATGTCGTTTTGAGGTTTGATTGGAAAATTCTATGACCGATTCTCCCAACGTGGTAGATATTTTTCGTAGACGGACCCGCTCCCCCTTGCGGCCCCGTTCTAGCGATCTGATCCAAAATATCTTTCCCTCCTTTAGAAGATCCACCCCCTATAGCCCGGCCCTTATTTTGGGCGAGGTTGAGAAGTGGGGACGCTCGCTTTTCGTCATAGCCCAGCAAAAACCCAAGCCGGAGAACCTTAGAACCAAAGAAGATTTGGCCAAACTAAACCACGGAATGCTAACCGCCGAGGATCACTCCCAAATCGCCAGGTTTTTGAAAAAAGCCGTGACCAAATCCAACCAGGGCGAACCGGTTACCGTCATCACCTTCATAGACACCTATGGGGCCGACATCTCGATGGAATCGGCCCGGCATTTCCAGGCTTTTTTCATCGCCATGCTGATTCGGGATTTTTTGACCATCCCCATCCCCACCATCTCGGTCATTATCGGCGAAGGTGGAAGCGGCGGGGCCTTGGCCATTCAGATGACCGACCGCCGGGTCCAGTTTGACGACGCCCTTTACGCCACCGCCCCTCCGGAGAGCTTGGCGGCCATCATTTTTCGGGATCCCACCAAAGTCAGGGAGGCCTTGCTTATCTCCAAGCCGACCGCCGAGGAACTCCGGGAACTGGGCATCATCGACCAGGTCTTACCATCCCCCAAGCTGGTTAACGACGTCGAGGGATACGCCAAACCCCTGGCCACTTATTTGGAAAAGGCCGTAAAGGAGCTCTCGCGCCGCAACATAAAAAACCTTCTTAGGATCAGGCGGAACCGGGCCAAGGCCTTTGGGGTTTACCAGCTGGAACCCTACAAAAAAAGCGGCCGGTGGACTTCGTTTTTCCGCCTGACCCCCCTGCGCCGCAAGGCAGTGCCGGCCCCGGACCTTAAGACCTTTCACCTAACCAGCAGCGACATCCAGTCGGGCGTGGATTGGGGAGACGAGACCGATCCCGTGACCCGCCCCGAACAGTACGTCAAGTGCGGGGACATGAGCCTTAAGGACACCAGTTCCGAAAACGGCTGCGGGGCCGTCATAAAGGTGGCCGACTTCATGGCCAACCACTACGTCTGCCCCGAATGCGGGGTTAGCCGCATCATGGGGGCCATGGGCTGGATTAACTGCCTGACGGACCCCGAGAGTTTTCAGGAAATGAGCCGGGAGCTTTCGGCCAACCAGATCCTGCACCCTTCCCTGTTGACCCCGGAATACGTGAGCTTTTTGGGCAAGCAAGATCAGCGCTCGCCCTTCCACGAGGCCTTGGTGACCGGGGTGGGCACCATCTTCGGAACCCCCGTGGCCTTGGCCGTAAGCGAGTTTTACTTCGCCGGCGGCTCCATGGGCGTGGTTTTTGGGGAAAAGTTTTTTAGGCTTACCGAGTACGCCTTGGAAAAACGCCTGCCCCTGATAAGCCTTTGCTGTTCCGGCGGGGCCAGGCTCCTGGAAGGCACCCCGGCCCTGATGCAGATGGTCAAAACCGTCAATTGCGTGACGAGACTTAAACGCGACGGCCTGCCTTTCATCTCGGTTTTGGGCGACCCCTCAACGGGCGGGGCCATCGCCAGCTACGCCGCCCTAGGCGACGTCATCTTGGCCGAACCCAACGCCCTGGTGATTTTCACCGGCCCCCGGGTCATGGAATCGAGGGGTTTCCCCGTCAACGAGCGCGACGTCAGGGCCTCGGCCCTGTGCCAAACATCCCGCCAGATCTACGAAAACCTCGATTTTTACTCCGACATCAGGGGCATCCACGAAATCGCCGAACGCCGCGACATGAAATCCACCATCTACAAATATTTGGAGTATTACCAGCACTGCACCCCCATTTCCAACCGCTACTGGACCAGCTAAAAAAAAAGGAGCCCCAAGCCGGCCCACCCAAGCTAGCGGCCCGGCCAAACCCAGCCATTGTTTGGCCGGTGTTTGGCCTAAAATATTCTGCCCCAAGCCGGCCCACCCAAGCTAGCGGCCCGGCCGAACCCAGCCCTTGCTTGGCCTATGTTTGGCCTAAAAAAAGGAACCCCAAGCCCCAAATGCCTCCCAAAGCGACCGATGGCCCCGACAAGCCAAACAACTTGGCCAAAAAAGGGGTGCTAAACCCCACGGCCCTGGAGCCGGAAAAGCTTCAGGAGGCCAGCACTCGGCCAAAAAGGTTGGTTGATTTTCTTGGCCAGGAGGAACTAAAAAACCAGCTCTCTATTTTCATTGAGGCGGCCAAAAACAGGGGTGAAAGTCTCGACCACGTTCTGATCCACGGCCATCCCGGCTTGGGCAAGACCACCTTGGCCCAGATTCTAAGCAATGAACTGGGCGTGGCCTTCAAGGCCACCTCCGGGCCGGTCATAGAACGCCCGGGCGATTTGGCGGCCATCCTGACTAACCTTAGCCCCAAAGAAGTCCTTTTCATTGACGAGATCCACCGCCTAAGCCCGACCATAGAGGAATACCTCTACCCGGCCATGGAAGACTTTAAGCTCGATCTCATGTTGGGGCAGGGCCCCGGGGCCAGGACGGTTCGCTTGGATCTTACGCCCTTTACCCTAGTCGGCGCCACCACCAGGGCGGGCCTACTGACCCCGCCCCTACGGGACCGCTTTGGCATCCAGATGCGCCTTGACTATTATAAACCCGAGGAACTGGCCCTAATCGTTAACCGGGCGGCCCGAATCATGGGGGCCAACACCACCCCGGACGGCGTGGATGAAATATCCCGCCGGAGCCGAGGCACTCCCCGTTTGGCCGGAAGGCTCCTTAGACGCGTCAGGGATTACGCGGAAGTCAGAAGCGAAGGGGTCATAGATCAAAAAACCGCCAGCGAAGCCTTGACCATGCTGGACATTGACCCCTCCGGCCTTGACGCCCTCGATCGGCGCATTCTTGAAACCATCTGCCTAAAGTTCTCCGGCGGCCCGGTGGGCCTGGACACCATGGCCACGGCCGTGGGCGAGGAAGCCGAAACCATCTTTGAGGTTTACGAACCTTACCTAATCCAAGAAGGCTTTATCCACCGCAGCCCCAGGGGCCGACTCGTTACCGCCAAAGCCTACCAACACCTTGGTCTGAGCGTCCCGGGAAGGGGCCCGACTTTGTTCTAAGTCGCCCCGGCCCCCCAGCCAGGCCCCAAATATCGCCTTTTTATTTAACCAAACCAATTCCAAGCCTTCATCGCAACCGTCCCAAAAGCCAAAAAGCTTCGCTCTCTCCCGCCCCCGCCCCGGAAAACTTCAATCGCCCAAAGCTCCCCATCAAATTTTTAAGGGCAAAAAAAACCCCTTCATTTCGCCTTGCCCAAAGTCCTAAATTAACGCGGCTTTTTGGATTTTTGTCGTTTTTAATAACGTTTTTTCCAGGCGTAAAAAAACCGATCTTAACCAAGATCGGCCTCCCAGACACTAGGCGAAACGCCAAAAATAAGCCTCTTACGTCCAAAGATGAATAATCGCCCTCAAACTTTGAGACTAAAAAATTTAAATTACTCAGCTTGGCTATTGTTTATTTCCTTTTTAATCGCCCAAAGCTCCCCATCAAATTTTTAAGGGCAAAAAAAACCCCTTCATTTCGCCTTGCCCAAAGTCCTAAATTAACGCGGCTTTTTGGATTTTTGTCG
>JAITLH010000113.1 GCA_031277995.1 Deltaproteobacteria bacterium | reverse complement strand
AGTTTTAACCGACGATCCCAATCCCATGAGCTGGCATGAGCGGGCGACCTCGACCTTGCACTATTGGCTTTCCTCGGGAGTTTTGGTCCGCCGGGAGCGGCCCTCGATGGTCTTAATGGATACCGAATGGCAGCATCCTTTGACGGGCAGGAGGTTAACCCGTCATGGCCTTATCTGTCTTATGCGCCTGGAGGCGCTTGGAAAGGAGGGCCGGGTCAGACCCCACGAGAAAACGTTCAGTTACCATAAACAGGAACGATTGGATTTAATGGAAAAAACCGGTGCTCAATTAAGCCCGGTTTTTGGTTTTTTCCCCGACCCCGAGGACAAGATCTTAAAATCCATCTACGATTTGGTTGGGCACCCGGCCGATTTGACCATAAACGAGCGTAACGGACTGGTCCATCACGTAAGTTTCGTCCAAAACAAAAGCAGCCTCGAAGAACTCATAAGCGAACTGTCCTCGACCACGGTTTACATCGCCGACGGTCACCATCGCTACGAAACGTCACTGCGTTACCGGGAAAACATCTTGGCCGAGCTTGAAAAAAACGGCCAGGAGCCGCCGCCCAACTCGGCCATCGACTATGTCATGATGTACTTGTGTTCCATGAGCGATCCCGGGTTGTGCGTTTTGCCCACCCATAGGGTGCTTTCTTGCTGCGATCTCTCAAACGCCGAGATCTTGAAGGCCTTGGAGCCCTACGCCCAAATCAAGGCTTTTCCCAAGCCCAAGGAAGGACCCAGCCAGGGCGCCTTAACCGAGCTCATGAAAAAAATGGGCCGGGACAACGCCAAGGGCTTAACGGTCTTTGGGCTGTGCTTAAGGGACACGGATACCTATTATTTTTTAAAGATCCGGGAGAGGGTCAAGCACAAGTTAATCAAGGCCAGGATGGAAGACAAAAACCTACTCGGCTTGGACGTTTCCATCCTGACCAATGTCATTTTAAAAGAGGCCCTGGGTTATACCGAGGAAGATCTTGACGATCCCAAATGCATTTCCTATTTCTCGTCCATAGAGGAAACGGTGGCCGCGGTCAACTTAAACGGCAACCGGGCGGCTTTTATCCTAAACGCCACCAGCCTCGAGGAGATCATCAAGGTCGCCGAGGACGGCATGACCATGCCCAGGAAAGCCACCTATTTCTACCCAAAGGTCTCAAGCGGCGTGGTTTTTAACCTAGTCGATCCCATGGAATCCATCGAGGGCCAACAAAAGGTCCAGCCGGGCGGCATCGGGGCGGTGAGTGATTTCTAAGGAGGGTTTGACCTTACTGGGAGAGGAAAAAGCCCCGGCCAAGATTAATTTAAGCCTGAGGGTTTTGGGCCGAAGGCCAGACGGCTATCACGAGCTTTTTGGCCTCATGGCCAAGGTTGGCCTTTTTGACGAGGTCAGGGTGTGGCTAAGAGAGGACGCCGGGGCGGCTGCCCAGGGGGTTCAGGGGGTCCCGGGGGCCCAGGGGGTCCAGGGGATCCAGGGTTCCCAAGGACTCGAGGAAGTCCCCGGGGATTTACTGGAGTTTACTAACCTTTTGGGGCCGCCCTTTGAAGGGGCCCTTGTGGGCGACGAAGGCTTTGCCGGGCCCCGGAATTTGGCCCTAAGGGCCCTGGGGGCCTATAGGGACAAGACCGGTTACCCGGAAAAAGGGGCGCTTATTGGGCTAACCAAAGCGATCCCCAAAGGGGCCGGGCTGGGCGGGGCCTCCACGGACGCGGCCGCGGTCTTGAGGATTTTAAACCGCGAAAAACGCCTAACCGAGGTGGAACTTAAGGCCATGGCCAAGGCTCTGGGCGGTGACGTGCCCTTTTTTCTCGAAAGGGCCTCGCTTTATTGGGCCGGGGGCATTGGGGAAAAGCTAAGCCCTTACCATGGCCCCTGGCCGGGAGAAAAAGTCATGCTTATTAACCCAGGCTTCGAGCTCTCCACGGCCGATGTTTTTAGTCATTTGGGGTTGACATTCGGCCAAAACGGGAGTATTAGTTTAAACGCGTCATGGGGTCAGAACTCGGACCAGCCCCAAGGGCCGCCGGGTCTAAAGGGCCCCATGGGGGCGAGGACCCAAGAATTTGGGGACGAACCATCCTGGGGCTTAAACGACTTGGAAGAGGCGGCCACGAGGCTTTGCCCGGCGCTTGGGGAGACCCGTAAGGGGATATTGGGGACCTGGCCGGGTCCTAAATGTTTTGGCCTGTCCGGTAGCGGGGCTACTTATTGGGCCATTTACGATGGGGGAGCCGGGGCCGAGGCGGCCTTGGGCGGCTTGGCCGATCGCGGTTTTTGGGTAAGATTAGTTACCTTGGGAATATAAACGGATAGATTTTAGCTTTAAGATAGGATATTTAAAGATATATCGTTATACACTGGGGCGTCGTCAAGTGGCTTAAGACACAGGGTTTTGGTTCCTGCATTCGAAGGTTCGAATCCTTCCGCCCCAGCCATCTTTTTTTATCAATAAGGGTCTTTTTTTTGTTATTTAGCCCGCCCTTTTTTTGTCTTTTAACCCTTTGTTTTAACGCCATCGCGGCAACTCGTTGCCGCCAAAATAACGCTTAATACGTTTATTTGAAAAAGTAAACGTAGTTTTTATTTTTATTGACCCTTTATTAGAGAGCCCAAGTTTTTGGGCCTTTTTAGTTATTTCGGGTCAGTGGATCCACGGTTATCCATGCCAAACGATATTGTGATGATCTCGGGCAATTCCAACGTTGGATTGGCCACCGAGATTTGCGAGTCCTTGTGGCAGCCCCTAGGCTTGGCGCAGGTTAGAAGGTTTTCCGATGGTGAGATACTAGTTGAGATAGGCGAAAACGTCCGAGGCCGCGACACCTTCGTTATCCAATCAACCTGTAACCCGGTAAACGACAACCTAATGGAGCTTCTGTTGATAATGGACGCTCTTAAACGGGCCTCGGCTAGGAGAATCACCGCCGTGATTCCCTACTATGGCTACGGCAGGCAAGACCGCAAGGTCCAACCCCGGGTGCCCATCTCGGCTAAATTGGTGGCCGATTTATTAACCGCCGCCGGCGCGACCAGGGTCCTGGCCATGGATCTCCACGCCGGACAAATTCAGGGCTTTTTCAATATCCCCGTCGATCATCTCTTCGCCGCCCCGGTAATTTTAAATTACATAAAAGAAACCTTCCTAAAAGACGGATCTCCTGATATAATACTCGTTTCGCCTGACGCCGGCGGAGTGGAACGGACCAGGTATCTGGCCAAACGCCTTTCGGCGCCCCTGGCCATCGTCGACAAAAGGCGAGAAGCCCCCAATGTGGCCAAGGCCATGAACATCATCGGCGACGTCAAGGGCCGTCGGGCCTTAATCATTGACGACATGGTTGACACGGCCGGGACGCTGACCCAGGCGGCCGATTTCGTGAAATCCCAGGGGGCCGTGGACGTCGTGGCCTGCGCCACCCACCCGGTTTTTTCCGGGCAGGCCGTGGATTTGATAAGCGAATCGTCGCTTACTAGCGTGGTGGTGACCAATACCATTCCCTTAAATCCGGCGGCCAAAAGCCTTTCTAAGATAAAAGTTCTTTCCGTGGCCTCCCTTTTGGCCGAGGCCATCAGGCGAATCCATCAGGAAGATTCCGTTAGTTCTCTTTTCATTTAAGAACCGCGGACGATTAATAGCATTTTGGAGGAATCAATCATGGGTCTCAACGATACCCTAAACGCCGAGGTCCGCGAGGTCCACAGCAGTAACCAAGCCAAACGCTTAAGAAGGAACGGCTCGTTGCCAATAGTTTATTACGGTCATCAGCTAGCGGAGTCCTTAAGCCTGACAATTAACTACGCCGAGTTTAAGACGGCCTTTTTGGGTACCGAAGGGAATCGCTTTCTCTACACCTTGGCCCCCTCCGGGATGGCACCTTCCCCGGCCCTTTTGAAGGACTATCAAGTGGATCCGGTGACCCGCAAGGTCATCCACGCCGATTTCCAAAAGATCGACCCGCAAAAGCCCGTGACCGTCCCGGTTCCCTTAACCTTGGTCGGAAAGGCCGCCGGGGTGGAAAGGGGCGGCCAGATGCAACTTGGCCAAAGGGAAATAACCGTTTCCGGCCTCCCGGCCGACATTCCCTCCGTCATCGAGGCCGACGTCACCTTTTTGGGCCTGGGCCAGACCATGCACCTCTCCCAGGTAAAACTCCCTTCCACCCTCGCCTTGGTCAAAACGGCCGATCTACCCGTGGCCATGGTGGCCGTACCCAAGGGCCTTAAGGCCGAGGCCGACGCCGCCTCGGGCGTCACCGCCGCTTCCAAAGCCGCCGCCTCCAAGGCCGCGACCACCAAGGGCGACAAGAAGGGCGCCGATAAAAAGAAGACCGACAAAAAGTAGTCTCCCAAAACGAATTTGTTGGCCCAAATTAGCCCTAGAGCCGGTTCCCATGGAACCGGCTTTTTTTTGGTCCGGCGGGCCTTTGTGGGACCCTAGGCGGCGCTCTTTCACTAACCCCTGGCCAGGATTTTTTAATCCGGCCCAGGCCGGATAAATAATTCTGGCCAGGGCGTCCAAAAAGGGTTATATTTAAGGCCGACCGGGGTTACGGAATGGGTCAAGGGGGCGGTCTCTTGTTTTTTGGGGTCCTTTTCGACATAAAGAAAGGGATTTTATGGATAAATTCGCTTTTGGTTTGGGGGCCAGAGTTAATTGAAAAACCCTTTTTCTCCGACTTGGTCGGAGCCGACATTTTTTGGAGGTAACCATGGCCGACTACATGGAACTTGCTTTAAAGCGCCAGAGCTGCAGGCAATTTGCCGAAAAACCCGTGGAGCATGAAAAGCTCGCCAAATGCGTCGAGGCGGCCAGGCTAACGCCCTCTGGCTGCAACGCCCAGCCCTGGAGCTTTGTCGTGGTCGAGAGCCCCGATATGGTAGCCGAGGTGGCCAAGGCCACCATGCAGCTGGACATCAATCAGTACATGGCCAAGGCCAAGGCTTTTTTCGTGGTGGTGGAAGAGTATGCCCAGCTTATACCCAAGATCGCCAAAATCGTCCATAGCCAGTACTTCGCCCGAGGCGATCTGGGCGCCGCCGCCTTGTCGCTTTGTTTGGAGGCCGAGTCCCAGGGGCTGGGTACTTGCATGGTGGGCATCTTCGATCGGACCAAGATAAGGGAATTACTAAATATCCCCAAAGACAAAGACGTCTTCATCGTCATCGCCGTTGGCTACGCCGAAAGCGATAAGGTCAGAAAAAAGGATCGTAAGCCCTTGGAGGAAATCGCCCGCTTTGTCTAGGCCGCGTTTGGCCCCAAGGCCTTCTTATTTGGCGCCAAATCCCAAGGACCAAGGCTGATTTTTTGGTTTTTGAGATTTGGCCGGCCAAGGACCCTTTAACCAAAATGCCCCGGAAGGCTTTTTGCCCCGGGGTTTTTTTTTGGGCCAAGGGTTTTTTTTGGGCCAAGGGGGCGGCTTGACGGGGCCTGGAGTCGAGCGGCGCGGAAAATCTAATTAATGGACGAAGTTTAAAATTTTTGTCAAAAAATTTTGAGGGTTTTTGGCGCTCGGAGAGAGCCGGAATTTTGGGCCTTATTCTTGGCTCTTTAAGTAGCCTAAATTAGCTATCCATTAAGGAAAGGTGGCCTTTTCAAGGGGATAAATTTCCTATACAGAAGAACTAATGCGTACTCATTGTCAGCTAATAATTTTGGCTTAGGGTAGTCATTAAATAGAGTCAAGGAAAACGCGATAGCTGGTGGACGATTGAATAAATTGACACAAGAAATTGTATGTTTATGGCGCCAAAGGCTGATTTGGCCAAAGAGATCTAGATATGTTGACCCAAAATATTGTGAAAAAAAATCTTGACAAAATTGTCCAATCTGTTATAATTCCTTTCACCCATACAAATCTTATATGCGTTCCGAAAAAAATCAACCTATTGGTGCGTCTGAGTTTGTTGGCTTATACGTTGGTTTTAGTCGCGGGGATAGCGCCCCATTGACCGCGGCGAAAGGGGCGAGTCTCGTTGAAAGCGGGCCTCTGGCGTAACGGGAGTTACCGCTTGGGCTCGATTTTCAATAAGCGATTAAGCCCACGGCTTGGAGCCTCACCGCTCCCAGCCCGAACCTTCGAAAGCCCTTGGCTTTTGGGGGGCTGGACTTTTCCCAAGCCCTGGGCTTGGGGAATTTTGTCTTCAAAACCGCCCACCTTTTTTCGAACGGAAATGACCTACCCTCTTGGCCTAGCCTTGGTTGGGGAAGTTTTGGATCTCGCCTTTTGATTTGTTGGTAAATGGCCCACCGACCCCCAAGCCTTAGGCTAAGCTTAGCTTAAGCCAAAGCTGGCCGGTACCGGAAAGCCCCAAAAAAACCGCTTTTTTCGTGTATTGTTGGTGACCGTATTGCCCGGGTGGGTATCTCGGGCGGGTAACCCAAACCATCGTTTTTACTCGCAATGGTGGTGGCTCTCCTATTTCGTCTTTGGCACGATCTGGAAGCCCAAGCCATACTCCGGCCGCTGATGAACCCTGTGCTGGAGAAACTCAAGAATTCCAAAATTACGGAGGAATCTTTCATGGCTTTGAAATGGCAAGACTTGACCGCCAAAGGCGCCAAGGATTACGAAATCGCCGAGGCCGCTGAAGCCGGTCAGTTAATCAAGATTAAGGACTTAGCCGCCCAAATCGGTCTCACCGATGACGAAGTCCTACCTTATGGTCACTGGATCGCGAAAATCGACTACGCAAGGGCCTTAAACCGCCTGGCCGATAAGCCCGACGGCAAGTATATCGACGTCACCGCCATCACCCCCACCCCCCTGGGCGAAGGTAAGTCCACCACCACCATGGGTCTGGTCCAGGGCTTAGGTAAGTTGGGCGTAAAAGTGTCGGCCGCCATCCGTCAACCCTCCGGCGGCCCGACCATGAACATCAAGGGTTCCGCCGCCGGCGGCGGCATGAGCCAGTGCGTCCCGTTGACCCCCTTCTCCTTGGGTCTTACCGGCGACATTAACGCCATCATGAACGCCCACAACCTGGCCATGGTGGCCGTCAACTCCCGCATGCAACACGAGCGCAACTACGACGACGCCACTTTGGAAAGGCGCGGCCTAAAGCGCATCGACATCGACCCGACCAGGGTTGAGCTTGGCTTTATCCTCGACTTCGCCGCCCAGTGCCTCCGCAAGATCATCATCGGTTTGGGTGGCAAGCAAGACGGCTACCTAATGGAGTCCAAGTTCGGCATCGCCGTTAGTTCCGAAATCATGGCCATCTTGGCCGTGGCCGCCGATCTTAA
>JAITLH010000099.1 GCA_031277995.1 Deltaproteobacteria bacterium | reverse complement strand
GGTGGTGGTTAGCCACTTAAGGTATTCGGCTTCCTTGCCAACGTAGATGCCCGCGTTGACGTCGATGTAATGGGCTCCGGCCTTGTCCTCGTCCACGGCCACCGATTTGATGTAATCGGAGTCGCCTTTTTCGATGGCGGCCCCGATGGCCTTGCGGCTGGCGTTAATTAATTCTCCAACGATAATCATATGACAACACCCAGGGGGTACCCCCGGCCGCGGCCGGGGGTAAAAATGGTGGTCCGTTTCGGTGGGGACCGAAACGGACCGGGAAAAAATAACTCTAAAAGCGAGAAATTTTGAATTTTCCGGGGCGCTTAGGAAAGGCCCGGGGCGGTTGACTCTTTGGACTTTTGGGGTTTTGGTTAGCCCATGTCGCTCTCGGGCTTAGCGCGCCCTATGGGCCAAGGTTATTTTGGGATTATGGGGGCCGAAAAGTGGGCCGCTTCGAATTTCGTTTTCTACCTCCGGGCTCGCCTTTGGCCATGGGTGGCCATGATTAAGCCCAACGAAAACCGACTTTACCGAGACCCGGCTCAAGGGTCCCGATTATTTCGGGAAGCGACCTTGCCCAGGCCAATAAATCCCGGGAAAAGGCCACTTGTTTTGGTCGCCCCTTAAAAAACCAAGGGGTAAACCTAAAAAAAGGCCAAAAAACAAAGGCTTGATCTCGTTCGCCGGTTAGTATAGCTAAAAAAGCCGCGTTTACAAAGGGGCGCTTAAAACTTTTTTAGCCGCGGCCAAAAAACCGCCTGGTTTGGGCTAGGCGCGCCAAAGGGCGCCCATGGCCCGAATCGGCCAAGCGCCAAAGCGCTTAAGCGGCCGACAAGCGACGGGCCAACTCGACGGCGCCGGGGGCGTCCTCGGAATACCCGGTGGCCCCGATCTTATCCGCGAAGGCCTTGGTCACGGGGGCGCCGCCAACCATGGTCTTGACTTCGAGACCGGCTTCCTTTAGGGCGTTAACGGTTTCTTCCATGGCCGGCATGGTCGTGGTTAGAAGGGCGCTTAGGCCAACGATCTTGGCCCCGTTCTTCTTGGCCGCCTCGACGAAGGCCTTGGGCTCGACGTCAACGCCCAAGTCGATGATCTCAAAACCGCCGCCTTCCAGCATCATGCCAACCAGGTTTTTGCCGATGTCATGGAGATCGCCCTTGACCGTGCCAATGACGATGGTGCCGGCCGAGGAACCGCCTCCGGCCCCCAACTTGGGCTTTAGGATCTCCAGGCCTTTTTTCATGGTCTGGGCGGCCATGAGCATCTCGGGGACGAAGAGTTCGCCCTCGGAAAACTGCTTGCCGACGTAATCCATGGGGGCGATCAGGCCCTCCTGAAGTAATTTTTGGATGTCCGTGCCGCTGGCCAATTCCTTTTGGATCAGATCCGGCATGGCGTCTTCATCGAAATCGATAACCGCTTGGTAAACGTCTTTGATAGACATTGTATGGCTCTCCTCTAAGATTCGCGGGGCCGGTGGAGTCGCCTTTGGTTTCTCGGGCCGGCTCCCCATATTTAAAAACGACCGGGTCAATATAAAAAAATCGATATTCATCTATATGACCTTAAACCCATTATATGAATTTGTGCCAGACAACGCAAGTTTTTTTTGACAAACATAAAACCCTTGCCATTCCAAGCTATTACGGCCTTTTAGCCCTCCGCCCGGGGCCAAATTCGGCCCAAAAAAACCCCGTTTTTACCTAGATATTCTCCCCTTAGGCCCCCCTAACCGGGTTCGTAAGCCCTTTCCCCCGGCCGCCGCCCAGACCCCAATTTGTCCCCAATCCTATAGCTAACACTCCAAAATTATTTAATATTATTCCCCTTGAATCGAGCGTTTTATGCCCCTTAGTTTATTTTCCCCCGCCGCCCCCGGGCTAATTTTTTGTAAATTTATTTTGGCGAAAACGGCCCGCCCAGGCCAACCTGGCCGCGGCCAACCCCCCCAAAAGCCCGGGCGCTAAAAAACCCCCTCCCGCCAAAGGGCGCGGGAGGGGGTGAAAAAAAGCCTTGGGGCCCGGACGAAAAAGGGGGGCCCCGGGTCGGGTCAGCTTAAGTTTTAAGCGAAGCTGATCTTGACGGACTTGGAGGGCTTGAAGGTTAGGGCGTTGTGGGCCTTGACCTTAATTTGCTCGCCGGTTTGGGGATTGCGGCAAGTCCTTTTGGCCCTCTTGACCAGGTGGAAAACGCCCAGGCCGGAGAGGGCGAACCGTTTTTCTTTCTTTACGGTTTTGAGGATGGTCGCGACCAACCCGTCGACGACGGACTTGGTGGCGACTTGGCTGAGACCGGTATCCTCAGCCAGCTTGGCGATCAATTCAGTTTTTTTCATAATTCACCCAAAAAAATCTTCGACTTGATTCGAAGGAGGAAATGGGGCCGGCCTGGTCACCTTGACATAATGCCGACCCGGTTTAGCTTTTGGCCCCAGGCGAGGGACCGATTTAATTTTTAGTGTCGGAACCAAACGAACCGACGCGAGTTTCTCTATCGTTATTTGAAATCCGTCGAGGCGACTGGCCATAAAGGCCTTTTGGCCAGTCGCCAAAATAATCGCGAGGACAAGGCGCGTGAGCCGTCTTCGTTTGTCCTTAAACAAAGGGCCAAAAAACCAAACCCCGAGATCGGGTCGGGTCGATTTTTTTTAAAAGCCAAAAAATAAAGCCCTTAAACGAAACCGTCAGGCGGTCAAGTCTAAGAGCTCTTGTCTATGGCCAGGCAAAATTTTGACGTCGTTTGGGTTGAAGACGTCTATGAAAAAGCCGGAATTGATACGGCTAATCGTTGAGCCCCCGTATGAAGATTCCTCTCTGGGGGTATCCCCGTAAGGCGACTCACCAAATGGTTTGATTGGATCGTGGATGGATTGGTTGGGAAAAGTGGGTACCAAGCCGTGGCGTTTAAGGCTATCCGAGAAAAACCTTAAATACCGGGCGTCAATGAGCGAGGATTTCGTCTGAGAAAGTATAAGATTCACTATACTGCTTCCAAGGTCTCCAAAATCGCTTCCCACGCGACCGCGCGAAGGGGGATAGCTTGCCGAGGTATTGATTTGCCTTAATACTATTAGAAAAATTTTTTTTTGTCAATAGTTTTCAGCAGAATATTACAAAAATAATCACGCCTTAGTGTCTCGCGCTTTCCCACCAAGGTGAACCCAAGGCGATAAGTACTTAAAAATTAACAACTTATGTAAATTTCTTCTTTGGCGTTGTCACATCGGAGCTTTAATCGGAGGACGCGCCAACTTTGATCTTTTGTCTTTTTTTGAGCTTGCAAAATAACCCTTGACCCCAGGCCCATTCCCCTCGAAAATTTCCCGTTTTTCGTATACCCTCGGTCTTTTTTTCGGTGACTTTGGTTATCTTTTAGTTTGTCAAAGCGCTTGGCCTTTTTCTCGATTCGCCTGGCCCCGCCCGGCCAATCGCCCCAACCCTTTGGCGAAAAAATCCGTTAACTTCACCAGCCGCCAAAGTCCCCTGGGCCTTTTTAGGCGCGCGCCCAAAAGGCCCAGGCTCAAGATTTTAATATGACTTGAAATAATCGTCAAAAAACCAAAACCCGTGCCCCATGGATAAGTTCCGCTCCCCAGCCCAGGCCAAAACACCGCCGCTTCGATCCCCGATAAGCCCCTGCCCATAGCGCCTTTGGCCGGGCCATAAACGAGGGGGTTTTTTTGGGGAACCCAAAAAATCCGGCCGGGCTTTTTTTTTGGCCAAACCTTGGTAACCTTGGGGCTTTTGGCCCGGCCTTGGTTAAAAAGCCGTTTCAAAGTCAAGTTTTGAGATTTTCCCAACGGGAGGTTAAAATTTTTGCTATTATAATGTAGGTAAAGATGATGGTCCCGAGCTTATGGGGTCATCGTTAAGCCTTTGGCCGTTTAAGTCGAGGGTTTCGCCCCGGGAGTCGGTTTTCGTTTTTTTTTCTTGGGGTAGCGGCCGCCCCGGGAAGCCTGGGCGAAAGGCCCATATGGACGGGGCGAAATCGGGCCGAGCGTACGCGCGATTAGTTTTTTCTTTGGCGATAAGTCGTCGTTTCCATTAACCGGCGTTATAAAAATCTTAGAAAGGAGGCCGCCACCACCCGTAACGATATGGTGGTCAGCGGACAAACCATGAGCAGTTCTGATTTTTTATTTACCTCCGAATCGGTAACCGAGGGGCATCCCGACAAGGTGGCCGATCAAATTTCCGATGGCGTGTTGGACGCCATTTTGATAAACGATCCCAACGCGCGCGTGGCTTGCGAAACCCTGGTCACCACGGGTTTGGCCTTGATAGCCGGTGAAATCACCACCGATTGTTGGGTGGATCTTACCGATGTCGTCAGGTCAACCATTAAAAAAATCGGCTACAACAATTCCGACATGGGCTTCGATTGGCAAACCTGCTCGGTCTTAAACGCCATCGGCAAACAGTCTCCGGACATCGCCATGGGCGTTAACGTCGATACCAACCATGAGCAAGGGGCCGGGGACCAGGGCTTGATGTTTGGTTACGCCACCGACGAAACCGAGGTCTACATGCCTTTACCGATCTATCTGGCCCATAAGCTGACCTATCGTTTGGCCCAAGTCCGCCACAATGGCATCTTGAATTTCCTTAGGCCCGACGGCAAATCGCAAGTGACCGTTGAATATAAAAACAATAAACCAAAAAGGATAGAGGCGGTGGTCCTGGCCGCCCAACACTCCCCGGAGATAACCAGCGACCGGCTCAAAGAAGCCTTGATCGAAGAGGTCATCAAAAAGGCCATCCCCAATGAGTTACTGGACGCCGATACCAAGATCCATGTAAACACCACCGGCCGTTTCGTCATCGGCGGTCCCATGGGGGATTGCGGGGTGACCGGCCGCAAGAACATCGTCGATACCTACGGCGGCTGGGGCCGCCACGGCGGGGGCTGCTTTTCCGGAAAGGATCCCTCCAAGGTCGATCGCAGCGCTTGCTACATGGCCCGTTACGCCGCCAAAAACGTGGTCGTCGCCGGTTTGGCCAAAACGTGCGAGGTGCAGTTGGCCTATTCCATAGGCGTGGCCGAACCCGTTTCCGTCATGGTCCAGACTTACGGCACCGGGCAAGTCCCGGACGAAAAGATCGCCCAGGCCCTCCGAAAAGTCTTTTCCTTTAAGCCCGCGGCCATGATCGAGCACCTAAAGCTTAAACGCCCCATCTACCAAAAGACTTCCACCTATGGGCATTTTGGCCGCTCCGATCCCGACTTTACCTGGGAAGCGACCGACGAGGCCCCCAAACTTAGGGACGCCGCGGGTTTCTAACCCGGCCCCCCCAAAAAAACGCCAAGCCCTCGCGACAAAATCATTCGCGAGGGCTCGTTTGGTTTTTGGGCCCCAATTTTTTGGACCCTAGCTTTTAGGCCCCAAGTTTTTGGGCCCCAAAAAAGCTTGGCCAAAAAGCTTATCCTAGCCAGGTTCAAGGCCCCCCGAAGGCCAGTTCCCTCAAAGCGAAATGGACCAGCAGCAATCCCCAGAGCTCTTGGTAGATTAGCTCGGGCGTTTTGCTCCTAAGGACGGTGCTGGCGCCCTTTGGGGCGTTTTTAAATTCCCCAAAAAGATCGTCGATCGTTTTTTTCTCACGGTACAAAGCCATCAATTCATCGGCCGGGCAGAGTTTATGGTTAAGGAGACTGGTGACCAGGGCGCCCTTTTGGAAAACGGTTTTTCCGCCCCCACCCGCCGGGCCAGGGCTTTGGGCCCCAAAGCCAATTAACCTAACCCGACCGGGCGCCCCTTCCCTATCCAAGAGATCGTAATTAAGGGCGATAAAGGAGCCGTCGGAAAGCCTTTCCAAAACTTCGATATTTAAGTCTGATTCGCCCCCCAAAACCACCCCGGCCCCATTTGACATGATCTTGGACCAAAGCCCCTTATCGGCTCGGTTCCAGTCGGATACCAAAAGATCGGTGGCGGTTAATAAATTTCGCCCAAGTAAAGCGCCAACCAAAGTTTTCGCCTCCGTTTCCAAGGGTCCCAACTCCGCGGCCGTGACGGTACGGGTGAGCGTTTCCACCAAGGACATGACCCTTACCTGGGGAAAGGCCCCCCGGCCTTCCGGGGTAATTTCATACCCAAAATACTCGGCGTTTTTGGCCTCGTCCGGGGTATCGAAAAAAGATTCGTCGATTGACCATAGCCTCATCCCGCCATAAAAAGCCTCCCCAAAGTCTTGGCTGGCCAAGGGCCGCAAAACCTTGTCCGCTATGAGGCGCAGGGGTTCGAAGCCCAATCTCCCCCGGGCTTGGGAAATGCCGGCCGGGTTGGGACCGGGCCGATTTTGGCCCCTCGCGCCCAGTTTTTTCATTGAATCGTTAAAAACCCCGACTACCTCCCCCAAATTGGGATCGCGGTTAATGGCCATGAACATCGTTAAATAGACCACCTCGGCCGCCGGCATTAACCTTATTCTTTTACTTTCCCGGCCGGTTTCTTCCAAAACTTGAGCTATCAACCGCCTTGGAACAACCTTCTGGAAATAACCCAAGCTAAACAAATGGCTTAAATCCGCTGCCATGGTTTTTTTGTCCCTGCTCACCAAAGCCCCCTAAGCCTCTCGGCTAAGTCTGATGCCCCTTTTTAATCTGCCTAGGCCCAGGGTTTATAGGCCCATGTTTTTGGGCCAACGATGCCAGGCAAGATTCCAGGGCAAGATTCCAGACGATGATTCTTGGATATGTTTTTTGGACAATGGTATCACGTTTTTTCGCTTCCGTTGTCCCCTAATTTAAGGGGGCCATTGTCGGCCCGCTCAGGTGCCCCCATGAAGGGCGTCTGAGGTTTTTTGTATATGAGTTAATAAAGAACGACTCATTACGCCCCTCTCAATTCGAGGCGCGAAAAAAAAACTCTTCCGGGCTAGGCCGGGTTTTTTCGGGGGATTTTTAAAAGCGGGCCGGGGAGTTATTTTGGGCGCCTTTGGCGGGGAGAAAGGGCGGCCCGGGGAAGGATTTTGGTTTTTTAAAAAAAGTCAAAACTTAAAAAATCAAAAAAAAATCGCCAAGCCTTTGGGAGCGTAGGCCTCGCGATTATCGAACGAAAAGTTAAAAATTTTTTAATGGCGGAAAGGGAGGGATTCGAACCCTCGGTAGGCGGTTTAGACCTACACTCACTTAGCAGGCGAGCACCTTCGGCCTCTCGGTCACCTTTCCGCGAGCCAATTAAAAAGCCATTAAAGGCTATTTTTTCGGACAGAATATTAACATAACCTGGGCTTAATGGCAACCGGTTTTTAAGGGTTCGGAAAACCCACGGTGGCCCGACCAAGGGAGGTCTTTTGCCCGATTGGTTTTTCGTTAACCGATATTACATAGATTTTTAAAAAAAA
This sequence comes from Deltaproteobacteria bacterium, assembly GCA_031277995.1. Classification (GTDB taxonomy): domain Bacteria; phylum Desulfobacterota; class Desulfarculia; order Adiutricales; family Adiutricaceae; genus JAIRNQ01. Next base: position 3,810 of record JAITLH010000099.1, on the reverse strand, counting down.
CCAAAAGTTAAAATTTTAAATAGCTACGGTCTAAAATTAATCGCATATATATAGTTATTTTATGCATAAATGGCGGAAGGGATGGGATTCGAACCCATGAATGGTTACCCATTGCCGGTTTTCAAGACCGGTGCCTTAAACCACTCGGCCACCCTTCCGTAAAGTCGTTTAATTTTACGCCGTTATGGAGTCGCCCGCCGCCATGGGAACGCGGCTGGGGGATTTAATCCGGCCTAAGGATATTACAAAAGAGAACCATCATCGTCAAGCCCCAAGGACCCGAAAAAACCTCGCGGCTTGGTTTGGGCCTTATTTAAGTAAGCCAAAATCGCCGGGGCCAGGCGGCCAAGGGGTTTTTATTAGTGGGCTTGGGGGTTACCAAGCCGGGGAATTGTCATCCCTGGGGCCAAGGGGCTAAGCTAGAAAGGGAGTTTTTTCCCCTCCGTCCATCCGCCCAGGCCTAGGGCGCCTTTGGGGAGCTTACCGGAAAGGGGCCAGGGAAAAAGAGCGCCCGAGGGCGATCTTTTGCGGGTATGGCTATAAAATAACCTTAAAGAGGTTAGAGGAGAGACTTTTAATGGGTAAAAGTGTTGGGATGGTTTTCTCGAACGATATTTTTTTTAATTTTTGTAGCTTAAAAGTTAATTTTAAGTTAAGATACTGTCATGTGTGTTTATCGCGTTTAGGATAGTTTCGAGGATCGCGATAGGGTTTTATGGATAAAACCATGGGTGATGGAATTATCTAAATAGGCCCATAGGCATTTCTTGATGGCGGGCGGTATTAAAGTATTGAGCCGATGGGACTGGTTTGGTCGCTATTGGGTGGTTTTTTTCTCCAAAAAGGGGCCGGGAAAGATCCCCTTCCGGCCTGGGGCCAGCGAAGGGGACCCCTGGCTTTTTTGGGGGCGCCCAGGGGACCAAAAAAAGCCGGATTGGGCGGGGAGTAATTGAGCGGGGATTATTTGGGAAAGGGGTGGTCGATTTTTTGTTTGGGGTATAATCATAAACGTGTGAGGGGGCGTTAATTTTAGAGTGAGGCTAGCTATTATTGGTTAATTTAAGTATTGTAGTGCTATGTTTTTCTAATTGAATAGTAGTTTGTTTTTGGACTTTAATTCGTATCTATTGAACGATAATAAAATTGACTATAGCTTTTTAGAAAAAATGATTGGGCCTCTAGATTTAGTTCTTAGCCTTGGTTATGATCCCCTATGTTGTGGGGTCATGGGTTAAAAGCGCAGAATGGTAATTTTTTATCGCGATTTATTTAAATTTTAAGGTTGATTTCACAAGGCTAATTTGTTAGAATGCTTGGAGTTCTAAAATGGGCTGGTTAAGCGTAAACATTGATTTTTCCAATCGAGAGGTTTTGCTCGTCGGGGCCGGCCAAGTGGGCCGCCGTAAGTTAGCGGATTTATTGGCCGCCGGAGCCAGGGTCAGGGTAATAGAACCAAAGGTCGATCCCTTTCTGGCCAAGCTTCAGGCGAGCGGCGAAATCTTATTGGAAAATGAATTCAAAGAGAGTTTTTTGGACGCCCGGCCCTGGGTTTTTTTGGCCCTTGACGATAACGCCGAGGCCCAAAGGCTAGGCGCTTTGGCCAGGGGCCGGGGTCTTTTGGTAAACCGGGCCGACCGCCCCGAGGATTGCGATTTTTTCATGCCGGCCTTGGTGGGCGAGGCGCCTTTTAGGCTGACCGTTTCCACCCTGGGCCACGCGCCCGCCCTTTCCGCCAGGGTCGCCAAGGAATTAAGAACCGGCTACCGGGGTTACGGCGACCTGGCCAGATTATTGGGTAGGGTTAGGCCACTTATTTTAAATTCAGGACTTGACCCAAAGAAAAGAAGGCTTATATTTAAAGTTCTGGCCGAAGACAAATCTTTGCCCGAGTTACTGTCGCTTGGCGATAAAGCTTTGCTTCTGGCCGCCCTAAAAAAAGATCTCGAACCGGTGGAGATTCCGCCGGATTATCCTTTGTTTGAATAATCGCGGAACCGGTAATAAAAGTTGGTTGGCCAGGGTTAAGCGGCTAAGACGAGGCCCGAGGTTGGGAATCGTCCAAGTTGGACCGTTTAATCCATGATTTTTTAAGCACTTTTTCTAAGAATTATTGACACAATTGTCTTGAATATTCTATAATTTTTAACCTGATGGCACCAATGAGTCTAAAAGACCTACCGATGTCAGACGGTTAACGTTTGAGGCCTTATGGACATCGTCGTAACCGGGGTAAGTCATCGATTGGCTCCGGTAGCCTTACGCGAAAGTTTGGCTAGATGCGGATTGGGTGAGGGGCGCGGCTTACTTAAACTCTGCGCCCTGGGCATCATTTCGGAGGGTTTGGTGATTTCGACCTGCAACCGGGTTGAGATCGTGGCCGTGTCGCATGGATCCGTCGATCCGGGTTCGGAGCTTTTGACCTTGATGGCCCAGGCCACCGGCCAAGACGAGAGCGATTTAAGGCCTTACGTCCACTTACATTCCAACCTTGAGGCCGTGGGTTATCTTTTTAGGGTGGCCTCGGGCCTGGATTCGCTGGTGGTTGGGGAACCCCAGATTCTGGGCCAAGTCAAGGAGGCCTTTAGGACGGCTACCCGCTATAGGACCGTGGGGCCGATCGTGAGCAAACTCTTTCATAAGAGTTTTCAAACGGCCAAGCGCATTAGGAGCGAAACGGAGTTGGCCTCGGGGGCCGTTTCCGTGGCCTCGGCCGCGACCATCATGGCCCATGAGCTTTTGGGCGGTTTGGAAGGCAAAAAGGCCGTAATCATCGGTTCGGGCGAGATAGCCTCCCTGGGCGCCGCCCACCTTAAGGCCAAGGGCGTAAGTTCCCTGGTCATTTACGGACGGAATCTCGAAAAGGCCCAAACGTTGGCCAAAAAAGTTGACGCCACGGCCAAAAGCTTAACCGAGCTTTTGGGTGACGTTGAAAAAAACCTCAAAGGGGTTGACCTTTTGTTTTCGGCCGCCTCGGCCATGGAACCCATAATAACCCGGTCGCTTTTGGCTTGGTTTTCGGCCAAAAAATCGGCGGGCGATAAACCCGTTACCGAAAAACTGGTGGTCATGGATTTGGGCGTCCCCAGAAACGTCGAGGCCGCGGTGGAAAACATCCCCGGGGTGGTTCTAAGAAACGTGGACGGCCTAATCGAGGTGGTCAACAAAAACCAATCCCTAAGGCAAATCGAGGCCAAAAAAGCCTCGGCCATCGTGGACGAGGAAGTCCGTAAGTTTAGTCACTGGCTCTCCAGTTTGGCCACGAGCCCAACCATCAAGGATTTGATTGGCTTGGCCGAGGAAGCCAGGACCATTGAGCTGGAAAGGACCATGGCCAAAAATGGCTTTAGTCCGGAACAAAAGGAGGCCCTGGAGAACATGAGTCGGGCCTTGGTTCGGCGCATCCTCCATAACCCCTTGACCTTCGCCAAAGGCTGCCACCGCCATGGCCACTCCGATTATCGGCTGGACGTTTTTAGGCGGGTCTTTGGCCTCGATCCCTAAAAGCCTTAAACCAAAAGGCCCAAAGCCTAGCGGTTTACGGTTTTTGGCTCACCGTTGGCGGCTTTTGAAAAAAGCCCATTTCGCCTTCGGCCCTTGGTTTTGTTTCTAAAAATACTTAAACGCCTCCCGGAGGTTATATAAGATGCCGGTTTTTGTTGACAAGGATAGCATTCGAGAAAATTTCATGGACGACAATGAGTTGATCTTTGAAAGCATCGATCTTTTCATGGAAAGTTCCAGCTCGAGATTGAAAGCGTTGCAAACGGCCGTGGCCGCCAAAAACGCCGAACAGATCATGGCCGAGGCCCA
>JAITLH010000098.1 GCA_031277995.1 Deltaproteobacteria bacterium | reverse complement strand
GGTGGTGGTTAGCCACTTAAGGTATTCGGCTTCCTTGCCAACGTAGATGCCCGCGTTGACGTCGATGTAATGGGCTCCGGCCTTGTCCTCGTCCACGGCCACCGATTTGATGTAATCGGGGTCGCCTTTTTCGATGGCGGCACCGATTGCCTTGCGGCTGGCGTTAATTAATTCTCCGACGATAATCATTCGAAAACTTCCATGGGTTAATGCCAGACCTTTGGCCTGGGTAAAAAGGTGATCATCTGGCCCGCCTGGCCTCGGGACCATTGGTCCTTTGGTCCATTGGTCCATTGGCCATGGCCCCAGGGGGCCATAAGCCCACGGGGTTTGGCCCTTTGGGGTGGTTGATGCTGGGGCAAAAAAAAACGGGGCGAGAGAATTTAGAGCATTAGTTTTCGGGCCAGTTCCACGGCCCCGGGCGCGTCCTCGGAATAGCCGGAGGCCCCGATCTTGTCGGCAAAGGCTTGGGTCACGGGGGCGCCGCCTACCATGGTCTTAACCTCAAGGCCGGATTCCTTGATGGCGCTTACCGTCTCTTCCATGGCTGGCATGGTGGTGGTAAGTAGGGCGCTTAAGCCGACGATCTTGGCCGAGTTTTTTTTGGCGGCTTCGACAAAGGCCATGGGCTCAACGTCAACGCCCAAATCGATTACCTCAAAACCGCCGCCTTCCAGCATCATGCCAACCAGGTTTTTGCCGATGTCATGAAGATCGCCCTTGACCGTTCCGATGACGATGGTTCCGGATGAGGCGCTGCCTCCGGCCCCCAGCTTGGGTTTAAGAATGACCAGGCCTTTTTTCATGGTCTGGGCGGCCATGAGCATCTCGGGGACGAAAAGCTCGCCTTCGGAAAATTGCTTGCCGATGTAATCCATGGGGGCGATAAGGCCTTCCTGGAGTAATTGTTGGATGTCGGTGCCGTTGTCCAATTCCTTTAAAATCAAATCGTCCATGGCGTCTTCGTCAAAATCGACGACCGCTTGGTAAACGTCTTGAATTGACATTTATTCGTGTCTCCAGACATAAAGGTTACATGGTTTGGGATTTTGATTTGGGTAAACCAAGGCCTAAACCAGGGAGGGTAATTGTTGGTTGGTTTGGCCTTGGCCAAGGGCCGCCCTTAAAGGCTTTGGTTCGTCAAGGGGTTAAGAAAAAAACCTTCCTACGGGCGAAGGGCGGAGTAATCCAACCTATTGCCGCAGGAAAAATGTATGTAGAAATCCGGGTAACCGGCGATGGGTAACCAAAAGGTGACGAATTTGCGGCCCCCGGTGGGGGTGGCGTCCACGTAAGCCCAGGTCGTTTTTTGATCCTTAAGGGCTTTATTGGCTTGGCAAATTTTGTGGCCCTCGGGCGGCCCTAACTTGGCGCATACCAAACCCACGTCCTTACCGGCGGCTTTCCCGGCCGGGTTAATGGCCAGGATCGTCCTGGATTTATGGGTCAGTTGAACCGGTTCGGGAAAATTATCGTACATAAGGTGAAAGGCTTGAAGAAGACCGTCATCAACTTGGTATTGTTTTTCCATCATGGCCTCCGGTAAATAATAAAAAGATTATATAAGTAAATTAACGTGAGGTATTTGTTTAACCGTTACTTTAATCATCTGTCGAGATAGGTTAATAACCTTTCTAAGTTGGGCCTTAGGGAGCCTAACCAATCGCCAACATAAAACCAGGCGCCGCGGGGGGGGCGGCCGCGAGGTCGCTGGACGAAAAAACCAAACCACTGACCCGTCTTGAATCGGCCCGTAAACGGCCCAAATAGCCCCGCCGCGGCCTTTTGTTAGCCGGGCAGGAGGGGTGATAGCCGCGAGGGAGCCCAAGCGCTCCCAGGCCCCTTTACGGCCGTTTACTGGGAAAACCGCTAGCAACGGCGTCTAGGCCGGGCCAGGCGGCTGGCCCGGCCGCCTGGCCCGGCGAATCGAGGCAATAATTCGCCGCCGAGGTATTCCGGCTTGGCCAGGCGCCGAGACCGATTGGGGGGCTTTGGGATTGGGCCGTCAGCCAAGGGGTTAGTAAACCGGATAAGGCGCTTAGGTTTGGGCCTTAAACCATGGGCCGGTGGGCCCTTGGATTTGGGTACCCCCGAAACTTGGGGTTAATTACCTACCCCTGACGCCCAGGCCCAATTCGTCCCTAAGGTAATTGATGGTTTTGACGCAGTACTCGATCTCTTTTTCCCGGGCCTGTTCCATGGAAAGGTCCCCCACCTCGCATTCGTTTTCCAAGGTGATGCGTTTCATCCTGGGGGATTTTTCCCTGATCTGGCGAACTATGAGGGCGCAGTCAATGTCGCCCGTGCCGATGGGAACGCCGATGGAATGGGTGCCGTTGTGGTCTATGCGCAGCTCGTTGTCGCAAAGGTGACAGGAATTGGCGTAGGGCAGGAGTTTTTCCACGGCGATTTCCGGGCCTTCCAAAACGCACAGGGAATTGATGGTATCCACGCAAACGCCTATGGAGGGGTGGTCAAGTTTCTCGACTAGCCAGATGACTTCCTGGGCGTAGGTGTCGCAGTGGTTTTCGATGGAGACGGTCAGATCCAGCTCTTCCATCAAAGGGATGGCGGCCAAAAATTTCTCGTAACGATCGGCCAATTGGGTCATGACCTTTGGGTGCATGAGGGTGCCGTAAAGGGGACGGGGCCGCTCGATGTCTAGGCTAAACTTGACCAGGTCCGCGCCGATTTGCTCGGCCAAACGATAGGCGCCTTCCACGGTGGAGTTGACCCTGGGGTCCGAGGGGGCGTTAAAGGACACGTTTAGTTCAAGGTAGAGGTCATGGGCTTTGGCCTCGGCCTTGACTTTGGCCAAAAATTCCGGGGTCAGGGGTTCTAGATCGACTTTGGTGACGTGAAGGCCATCCAAACCCCATTCCGCGGCCCGGTCCATCAGCCAGAAGATATCCCTGACTTTTTCAAAGACGTGGGTCCCCTCAAAACCCCAGCTCTCACCAAAGCCGCTGAGATGAAGGGTGTATGTGTGCATGCCCAGGGGCATGGCCCGTCCGATTTTATTTTTCACTATCGTTTCTCCCTATCAGAAGTTTGTTCGCCCAAAAAATCGTCCCTAGAAATTTCTAAGCGCGTTTAAATTTCACCGATTTCGGTCAAAGATAAGCCTGGAAAGCTTTCGGTTAGGTCGCGCCCTTCGCCTTTAAAATCGGTCAATGGCTAAGTTGTGGGACCTTTTGGTTAGATCCAATTCCCTGGCCTTCAATCGGTCAATGGCTTAGTTTTGGGACCTTTTGGTTAGATCCCATTTCTCGCCCTTGGCCGGAAAGTTTCCGGACCCATGGGCGCCATGGTTAACCGCCGCCGAAAACCGGAGGGTTGGCCCAGGGGAACGCGACGTTTTATGGACGCGGCGAGGACCCGGTGGCTTGGGAAAAACCATCGGCCAAGGCGAAATTGGGCGGGCGCGACGATTCACGATTTTTGCAAAATTTGTGCCATGGTCAAGGGGCTTAGAATTTGGCCCCAGGGTGAAGGGCGATTGGCTTAGGGATTGGTTAAGCGGCAAAAAAATTTTGCTATCGGCCAAAAACCGGGGCAAAATAATGGGCCATTTTTGGAAAGGGCGTTTGGGGAGAAAGGTTAAGGGGGAAGGAAAAACGAAGGCAACTTGGGGGCGAGGGGCCAAGAAAGTTGGGCCTTTAAGCTTTTGAGTATGTAAACGCTTTGGCGATTTTGCCCCCCCAATCCTAATCCCGACTGGCCTAATCCCGACTGGCCTGGCCCAGGCTGGGCCGGGCTGGGCTGGGATTCGGGGGGTGGCGCGTATTGGGCTTAACCTTAGGAGCAGGAAAACTTCACTTTTAGCTTTTTTAGCCGATATTGGAGGTTTTGGCGGCTAAGGCCCAGGGCGCGGGCGGTCTTGGAGATGTTGCCGCCGTTGTCTTGGAGGGCCTTGGTGAGGACCCGGGTTTTGACGTCTCCGAGGATTTGGTTAAGGGAGAGGCTCCCGTCCGGGTTGGCCTCGCCGTTTGGGGCCAGGGCGGGGTTGGCCGGGCCGGAGATGTGTTCGGGGACATGGTCCGGGGTTATGAGGCAGGTGTCCTCCGGGACCACGTTCATGGCATGCTCAATGACGTGGTAAAGCTCCCTGACGTTTCCGGGCCAGTCATAGGTCAAAAACAGTTCCATGGTGGCGGCGTCCACGTCGGCGATGTTTTTAAGGTGCTTTTTGTTTAGCTGCTGGATGAAAGTATTGGTCAGAAGGGGGATGTCGTCTTTTCGGACCCTTAGGGGAGGAAGGTTTATGTTAACCACGCCCAGACGATAGAATAAGTCGCGCCTAAGGCGGTTTTCGCTGATGGCTTGGTCGGGCGGCATGTTGATATTGGACAAAACCCTGACGTCCACCCTGATTTCGGTGTTTCCGCCCACCCTTCGGACCACCCCGTCTTGCAGGACCCGTAAAAGCTTTGACTGGAGGCCTATGTTCATGGAATTGATCTCGTCTAGCAGTAGGGTGCCTCCGGTGGCCTGTTCAAAAAGACCTTCCCGGCGTTCGGCCCCGGTGTAGGCGCCTTTTTCGGTGCCGAATAACATCGATTCCAATAGGTTTTCGGGGATGGCCGCGCAATTTATGGCGATGAAGGACTTGTCGGCCCTCTTACTGGCCCCGTGGATGCTTTGGCTGATCATCTCCTTGCCGGTGCCCGTTTCCCCGTAGATCATGACCGAGGAGTCGCTTTTGGCCACCTGGCGGCAATTCTCGATGACTTTTCTCATCGAGGAACTGATGTGGATGATGTCCTTAAACCGGTATTTGACGGCCAGGGCTTGGCCGGGCTTGTGTTTGGTGCCCGGGTAGTTTTTTTCCACGAGTTTACTTTGCAAATCGATGATGCGCCTATTTAGCTCGTCAATCTGGGTCCAGTCCTGCATGACGGAGAATCCGCCCAGGGTCTGCCCGCCTTCGATGATGGGGTAATTGCTTGAAACGATGTCAACGTCCTTGCCGTACATGGTGGTGTAGCGCTGCCTAAGATCAAGCAGGGGTTTTTTGTCCTCGATGACCTTGGGGATGGCCAGGTAACTGTCGCTGTTCATTAAATACATGCTGCCGATGGGCATGCCAAAAACCTTGTTGACGGGAATGGAATCCATGGTGCTGGCCGCTTCGTTTAGGAGCAAAATCCGGCTGTAAGCGTCGCAAACTATGACCGATTCCTTAAGCTTGTTTACCACTTTGAGCATCATTTCATAGAGGATGTCTTTGGTGGCGTCCCGAAAAACGATGAGTTTTGACTCCGGCGGCAAGTCCTCGATTTCCGGCGTGGGGCATTGCTTGATGTAGCGGCCCATGCCGACGTTGGCGTAAACGATACCGTCATCCATGGGGATGAACCGGACCACCAGATCGACGGGCTTGTCCTTTAAGGTGCCTTCGCCCTGGAGGAGTCTCTCGGCGGTTTTGTTATGCTCGGTGATTCTTTTGTCGCCCGCGAGCAAAATGACCCCAAGCAAACATTCGTCAAGATATGACATCATTTCCCTATATTTCATAATGCCTCCCCCATGGAAAACGTCTATTTTAACTACCCAAGGCTCCCCATCGGCCAAATCGCCTTACCGGGCCAAGGCGACCGTCAAGATATCTTGATTGATGACCCAAAAGGCCCGGGGCCCGGAAAACGTGGTTTTTACGGCCCCAAGGCTTGCTTCAAATCGATTGTGCTTTGACGGGTTAAGTCTACCGTCAAAAAAATTTGATTGTCAAAAGCGCAAAATTTTTTTTCATAATCGGGAAAAACCGCAAAAAATTTTGCGTGGCCAAAAGGCTAAAGAGCTTGGCAAAGCGCGGGTTTGTTAGAAAGCACGATTTTGATTATGTTTATGGGTTAACAATATGCACGTTTTATGCCTTATCGTTAACCTCGGTGGATTGAGTATCTTTGGGCGCCCGAACCCAAGAAGATGGGCGTTTGGCTAAAGTTTAAAGATAAATCCTTGCGATCGCTAGTTATTATTGGCGCCCGGTAGGGCCTGGCCGCCCCTTACCGGCGAGGAAACTTTTTTTTGCCCCCGCCCCGGGCCGGATATTTATTGACGATGGGGATGAAAAAAGGCCCGGATTACGCAACGGCGCTTAGATTTTGGGAAAAAACCTTCGGGTCCAAGAGCGCTTTTGGCCGGGTAAATTTTGGTTCGGACGGGCCTTTTCCGGAGCCGGGCGCAAAAAATTTTGCGGCAAATACCTGGGCCTGGGCGGGAGCGGGACCCAGGCTTAGCCCCCCCCAGGCTTGGCCCCAGGCCCAGTCATTGGCCTGGCCGCGACCTGGCCGCAAGGCGGCCGGGCCTTGGTTTCAACGAAAGGGCCGGGACTGGCCTTTGGCCAAAACCTATGGGTTAAGCGGTTTAGCGTCAAGGGTATACAAAAAAACAAATTATGTCAAAGGGTTCAAACTCTCAGGGAATATGGCTTTTAGTCAATCGATGAGGCCCAGGCGTTTAGATTCTCCGTCTTTTCTAATTTTGGTCAACCAAAAAGTCGATCGCCTTGAATGGTAAGGCTTATGGCGCCCGTGGCATAGATCTTGCTCTTTTTAGCCATATCCATTCGCCAAAGTGTCGGATCGCGATTGTGGGCGTTTAAGGCGCCGATGTCAAAGGGCCTTTTTGGCTGGAATCCGGACCCCCATAAGGCGGCGAGTTTGGGCCAAGACCGACTGAACCAAGACCGACTGAACTTGGCCCGGCCGGGTCAAAACTGACCGGGCCAAAACCGACTGAAACAAAACCGACTGAACCAAGACTGACTGAAACAGGACCGACTGAATTTGGCCCGGCCGGGCCCGCGGGGTTGGGAGTTTTTTTAGCCAGGCGACTAAATGGGCTAAGGGATCGTTGGCGACGGACATATTTCTAAACGAGGTGAAAACGTGAAGTATTTAAAGAGAATAAACGCTTTGAGGGAACAGTATTTAAATACCAGGGTGGATATGGACGTTTATAACGCCAAGTATCTTACCGAGGGTTTTATGGAAACCGAGGGTCAGCCCATCATCATCCAGAAGGCCACCGGTTATTTAAACCAGTGCCGGAAAAAGAGGATTTACATACTCGATAACGAGCTTTTGGTCGGCGGGGCCGGCTTCAAACCGCGCTGCGGGATTTTGTGCCCGGACAGCTCATGCTCGATTCTCGATCGGGAGCTTGACACCATAAGCGATCGCAAGTTCGATCCCTTCTACCTTGACGACGAGGGCAAGAAGGTTTTCAAACGGGACGTTTCCGAGTATTGGAAAAACAAGTGCGTCCTGGATCGCTGGCGCGCCTTGGCCCCCCGGGACATGGAAACCCTAAGGGACAGCGGGATGATCTACATCGATCGCAAGGCCGTGCGCGGTTACGGGGAAACGACCCCGGGCTGGGAGCATCTTTTGGCCAAGGGCATTTCGGGGATCCGCCATGAAGTCGAGGAAGCCCTGTCCAAGCTTGACGACTCCAGGGTGGGCGATCTGGAAAAGATGTTTTTCTACAAATCCGAGCTGCTCGTTTGCGAGGGCATCGTGACGCTGGCCAACCGCCACGCGGATTTGGCCAGCGAAATGGCCGCCCAATGTGGCGATCCCGTAAGGCGCGCCGAGCTTGAAAAAATAGCCCAGGTCTGCCGGAGGGTCCCGGAGTTTCCGGCCACTTCGTTTTACGAGGCCGTCCAGAGCGTTCTTTTTTACGAGTACGCGATTTATATGGAACAAAACGCCTCCTCGTATAACCTGGGCCGCATCGACCAGTACCTCTACCCCTATTACAAAGCCGACCTCGACAAGGGCGTAATCAGTAAAGACGACGCCCAGGAGCTCCTCGACTGCCTGTGGATTAAGGTAGCCGAGCTTAGCCTCTTTCAAGACGAGGTCACGGCCCAATACGCCGCCGGATATTGCATCACCGTCCAGGTGACGGCCGGGGGCATTAACCGTTTCGGTAACGACGCCGTAAACGAGCTCTCCTATCAGGTCATCCAGGCCACCATGGACGTCCAGTTAAAGGAGCCCAACCTCTCGGTCCGCTACAACATCTCCAAAAACCCCGATTCTTTCCTCAAAAAAGCCGTCGAGTCAATCAGGATGGGCCTGACCATGCCGGCGGTTTACCACGACGACGCCGGGATCCGGATGCTTTTAAATAAGGGCGTCCCCTTAAGCGAGGCCTGGGATTGGGCCCCTTGCGGCTGCGTAGAAACCACCCTAAGCGGCCGGATGAAACAGTATACCGACATGGCCGACATGAACATGGGCGGCCTTATCGACATGGCCTTAAACGACGGGATTAGCCGCAAGACCGGAAAACGCGTCTCCGTCCCCACCGGGGATCCGGCCAACTTTAAGACCTTCGAAGATTTCTACGAGGCGGTCAAAACCCACGCCCGCTATTTCGTGGACGTCATCACCTCGGGGAACCAGCTTCTGGATTACCTAAGCATGAATTACCGCCCCGTGCCCGCCTTGAGTTTGACCTATCCCGACTGCGTCGAAAAGGGTCTCGATTACAGCCTGGGCGGGGCCAAATACAACTGCGGCGGCGGCGTCATTACCGTGGGCCAGGCCGACATCATAAATTCCTTGGCCGCGGTCAAGTATCTGGTCTTCGAAGAAAAGAAGGTCTCCATGGCCGATTTAAGGGACGCCCTCGCGGCCAACTTTGAGGGCTACGAGGAGATCCAAAAACTGTGTCTGGAAGCCCCCAAATACGGAAACGACGATGAGCGCGTGGACAGTTTGGTGGGGGAGATCTACACCTATGTCATCGACCAGTTCGAGAAATACGACACGAAATTTGGCAAGATGACCACCGGCATGCTCCCGGTTTCCGGCAATACCCCCATAGGGGCTTGGGTGGGGGCCTTGCCCTCGGGCCGCAAGGCCTGGACGCCCTTAACCGACGGCATCGGGGCCACGGGCGGAACCGACGTTAAGGGCCCCACGGCCCTCCTTAAATCGGTTAGCCACGTCCCGCACGCCCGCTATACCCAGGGCACCCAGTTAAACCTTAAGCTCGAACCGGGCATATTGGCCGGGGAGAGGGGTTTGACCCACATGATGAACCTCATCAAAAGCATGTGCACCCTGGACGTTTACCACGCCCAGTTTAACGTGGTTGACAAAAAAACCCTCCTGGAGGCCCAAAAACACCCCGAAGCCAATAGGCACCTCTTGATTCGGGTGGCCGGTTACACCGCCTTTTTCGTTGAATTGGGTAAGGAAGTCCAAGACGAGATCATTGGCCGGACCGAGATCGGGGCATGGAATTAGTTACCTCCAAAAGCCCCTCGGGAAAAGTCGGGATGGCGCTGCGCTTTGAGCGCAGCTCCATCCATGACGGCGACGGTTTTAGGACCGTGGTTTTCCTCAAAGGCTGTCCGCTAAGGTGCCTTTGGTGTTCGACCCCTGAAAGCCAGTCCTTCGCCGTGGAAACGTACGGCGACAAGACCTACGGACTGCCCATTGACGTGGAAGGGGCCATGGCCGAGGTCAGAAAGGACAGCGTTTTTTACTTTCACTCCGGCGGCGGTTTGACGGTTTCCGGCGGGGAGCCGTTGGCCCAGGCCGAGTTTACCCGTAATCTTTTAAAAAGCGCCCAAAACGAAAGCATCAACACGGCCATCGAGACTAGCCTAGCCGCGCCCTTTTCCAAAGTCGAAATGGTCATGCCTTACCTGGACATCGTCTACGCCGATCTTAAGCTTATGGACCCCCACAAGCACGAGAAATACTGCGGAATCGATAACCGGGCCATTCTAGGTAACCTAACCAAGGTTGACGCTTTGGCCAAGAACGTAAAGTTTGTCGTTCGCGCCCCCATCGTGCCCGGCCTTAACGACGGCGCCGAGGACCTTCGAAGCTTGGGCCAATTTTGCGCGAAACTAAAAAACCTTGACCACGTCCAGCCGCTCCCCTACCACCGTTTGGGCTTGGATACTTACAGAAAAATGGGGAAAAACTATCCCCTGGCCCATGTCCCGGTGCCCGGCGCCGAAAACATGGAAGCTTACCAAGCCATCCTAAGGGAGTACGTCAAAGTCAGCGCCCACTAACGCAAAGGGAAAAAGCGAAAGCCCCTTTTTTTTCGAAAAATTTCCGGCTCCCCCCTCCCGAAAAGGCGACGGGCGGCCAAAGCCCTGGCCAGGACAAGTAAGATATCCGCGTTCGTTTGGCGCGAAACCAAAGGCGATTAAACGAGATTTCACGCCAAACGCGAAACCTGGCCCGCTTATAAAAATCAACCCCAAAACCATAAAACCCACCACCATAAATTTTGGCGCCGTTAGGTAACGCGACGATTACTTAACGTACGGGATATTTTTATACCCTTTTCAAAATTCAATTAAATACTACTATAAGTTTAAAAGTTTTAGCTCAATAGTAGACATAAATATCACAAGTACTGAGTGGATTTTACTTTTATGATCAACGAAACTTTTCATTCCCCGGACAGCCTTTGGTAAAGGCCCAGCGAACCGCCAAGCCAACAGGCCCGGCGAGCGGGCCAAGTGAATAGGCCCAGCGAGTGGGCCAAGTGAGCGGGCCCGGCGAGTGGGCCAAGCCAACCGGCCCCTGGGGTAAATCGCGGTTCGCCGTTCAGGTAGGTAATGGAATAAGAACATACGTTAAGATAAAAATGTTGCTTTTTCTCGATAACAAACTACAATTATATTTCCAAGGCTTAGAAGACCGTCAACGTATCGTTTAACATTCAGTTTTTATGGGATTTTATGTTGATAGATGAGAATTAGTCGCAACAAGCGGGGCTTAAAAGGTCTCGACGGGTCGCGATAAGCCGGGCCGTAAAGGGCTCCCATAAAGCGAGACCCGAGGGTCTCGGAAAGTCGTAAGGGACGGAGGAAAGAAAGTGAGCGAAGCCAAGGCGCGCAAGATTCATGAAGCTTCCATGAGAATTTTAAAAAACACGGGCATGAAGTTCGTCCATCCGGACGCCTTAAGGATTCTTAAGGATAACGGGATAAGGGTTGAGGGGCAGGTGGCCTTTTTTGAGGAAGACCAGATACTCAAATGGGTGGGTAAGGCCCCGGCCGAGTTTGGGATGAAGGCGGCCAATAAGGCCAATGACTTAACCATTGGGGGCGACCACGTGGTTAACGGGGTCACCATCGTGACCAAGGTCATGGAACGCGACGGCACGGAAAGGGTCGCCACCATCGATGATTACCTCAAACTTTTAAAACTTTACGAGGGCAATCCCAAGATAGGCATAAACGGCGGGCTTACGGTGGAACCCGAGGAAATCCCGGTCTTAAGTAAGCATTTGGTCCTAAACCTCATTTCCCTATGCCATTCGGAAAAGGTTCTTTACACGGCCGGGGGAAATAACGAGCAGATGGAGGCGGTGATTAAGCTGACCCGGACCCGCTTGGGCTTGACCGAGGAGGAGCTCAGGGAGCGGCAGGTAATCATCGGCCTCAGCAATACCAATTCCGCCCTCATGCTCGATTCCGAGATGACCGAGACCATCCTGACCTTCGCCAAGCATAACCAGCCGGTCATCATAGCCTCGGCCGCCATGAGCGGCTCGA
The DNA here is from genome assembly GCA_031277995.1 of Deltaproteobacteria bacterium. Lineage (GTDB taxonomy): Bacteria > Desulfobacterota > Desulfarculia > Adiutricales > Adiutricaceae > JAIRNQ01. The sequence continues at coordinate 1,234 of JAITLH010000098.1, read as the reverse complement.
CCGCCCCGGTCACTATCGCCGGGGCCATCACCCTGACCAACGCCGAAGTGCTGTCGGCCATAGTCTTGGCCCAGATGTTCGCCCCAGGGGCCCCGGTCATTTACGGCTCGCAGTCGACGGTGTCCGATCTGCGGACCGGCGGAATCGCCATCGGGGCGCCGGAGAGCGCTCTCTGCTCCAAATACTGCGCCGAGCTGGCCAAGCACTACGGGGTGCCTTGCCGGGCCGGGGGCGCCCTGACCGACGCCAAGGCCTTCGACCCCCAAGCGGCCTACGAGGGCATGCTCACCTACTACGCCAACGCCTCGAGCAAGGTCAACGTCATCCTCCACTCGGCCGGGGTCATGAACGGGTACCTCTCGATGTCCTTCGACAAGGTGATAATGGATTTCGAGATAATCGACTACGTCGATAGGTATCTAAAAGACATTGACGTCAACGAGGACACCATCCCCGAGGACTTGATCCAGAAAGTCGGCCACGCCGGCAGCTACTTGGTGGAAAAGCACACTCGCAAGTTTTGCCGCATCGATCCCTTGATGACCCATATATCGGCCAGGGGCACCGAATCCGACCCCCAATCGTTCTACAAGAAAATAGACAAGCGCATGGAGCAGCTCTTAGAAGCCTATAAAAAGCCTGTTATACCAGAGGTTATCTTGTCAGAGATGAAGAAAATAGTATCATCATATGGAATTTCTGATGAGTTAATTGAAAAATGCATATAGATTTAGCTTTAACAATATTGAGTTTCAAGGAGGTCTAGCCGGGAGCCTGACTGAGATTGGCCAAGCGCCCGGCCAAGCGAAAAACGCCTCTCTTTCCCAACCTAGCTAAAAGCGCCGCCGAACTTGCGGATCTTAGACAGCGTTGGGGCGGCGAAGGCGGGGTTTAGTCCAAAGTCTTAATTTTCGCCGAAAGCCCAGCCCGAGCAAGGGTCTTGCGGCGCAACCGCTCACCATGCATTGGAGGCATTAGATGAAATTTCACTTAAGATTGTCGCTGCTGGCCGCGATTTTATCGCTGGCTTTTTTGGGAAGCCAAGCCTTGGCCCAAGGCAAGGTCTTCAAGGTCGGGGTGGTCGGCCCCTTCACCGGCCCAGCGGCCAAAACCGGCGAGGAGTTCCGGGCTTCGGCGGAAGTGGCTTTTGACGGCATAGGCTATCAAATAGGCGACTACAAAATCGAGTTTGTCTGGATTGATTCCCAGTCCGACCCGGCCAAGGCCAGCAACG
>JAITLH010000041.1 GCA_031277995.1 Deltaproteobacteria bacterium | reverse complement strand
CAATTTTCCTCCGACTGGACTTCCTGGCCCTTTCTGGCCCAAGCCATGATCTTTTTCCTGTTTTTCGTGGGCGGCTGCTCGGGTTCCACCAGCGGCGGGGTTAAGTGCGTCCGCTGGCTACTACTTTTTAAAAGCATTTACCGGGCCTGTCGCCGAATGATTCACCCCAGGGGGGTTTTTCCGGTCAGGATCCAAGGCAAAAACATTTCCGAGCAGACTTTGGAGAGCGTTTGTCTTTTCTTTCTGGTATACTTTCTAACGATGGCCATCTGCACCTTGATCGTGACGGCCACCGGTCTTGACATCATGACGGCTTTTTCCTCCTCGGCGAGCGCCCTGGCCAACGTTGGCCCTTCCCTGGGGCTGGTTGGCGCCACCGGCACTTACGCCGCCTTTCCCCCGGTGGCCAAGGCGGCCTTATGCGTGTGCATGCTTTTGGGAAGGCTGGAATTCTATAGCTTTTTGGTGATATTTTTCCCAGAGTTTTGGAGACGTTGATTATTGGCCAACGACTATCTCGACCCTAAATTGAATAAACTTCCCAAGGACTTTTGTCTCCGTCCGGGCCTTCACGTCCACCTAATCGGCGTGGGCGGCGTGGCCATGGCTTCCTTGGCCGGGCTTTTAAAGGACGCCGGCTGTAAGGTGACGGGTTCGGATCAAGACGTTTATTCCCCGACCAGGGAGATCCTCGCGTCCCTTGGCCTTAAGCCCCTAAAGGGTTACGGACCCGAGACCCTGGCCAAGGGAGCGGAGCTGGCCGTGGTCGGAAACGTGGTCAGGGCCGATTTTCCGGTCATTAAGGAACTAAGGCGCCTAAAAATCCCCTATCTCTCCTTGCCCCAGGTCCTGGGGAAATTTTTCCTAAACCAGAGCCTAAACTTCGTCGCGGCCGGCTGCCACGGGAAGACCGGTTTAACCAACCTGGTCTCGCTTTTGTTTAAAAAAGGCAACCTACCCTCGGGCCGTTTCATTGGCGGGGACAGTTTGGATTTTTCCAAACCCTGGGCGGCCGCCCCTTGGGGCGGGCTCATGGCCATCGAGGGCGACGAGTACGACTGCGCTTTTTTTGACAAGACCCCCAAATTTCTCCACTACCGGCCCAGCGTCACCGTTCTCACCTCGGTGGATTACGACCACGCCGACATCTACCCCAATCACGCGGCCGTCAAACGGGCCTACGGAAAACTCATGGCCGCCATGCCGCCCCAGGGCCTGGTGATCTACCACGGGGACGACCCCGAGGTGACCAAGATCGCTTCCAAGGCCCCCTGCCGGACGATTTCCTATGGCCTTAAGCCGGATTCCGACATCGTCGTCTCGGACCTTAAGACCCACGGCCTATCGATTAACTTTACCCTAAGCGGCCCGGGGTTAACCGCGGCCGCTAACGCCGCCCTGGGCTTGGCTTTAGCGGCCGAAAACGGCGAAAAAGCGCCAAACGACAAGGTTTCCGGCGTAAAGTCCCCAAACGAAAAAAAATCCCCGCCCGGCCTTAGGGACATCGTCATGGGGCGAAACGGCGATTTGGGCCTTCCCTTAACCGTACCCAAAAAACCCGCCCCGCCCAAAAGCGCCAAAAGCCCTAAGGCCAAAACGGCCTTGGCCGCGGCCAAGGCCAAGGCCGCCAAGGCCAAATTGGCCGCCAAATCGGCGGCCAAATCGCCCGCCAAACGGGCCAAGGGCCAAATCATTGGGCCGATAAAAATCTCCTTGCCCAAGCCCGGGATTCACAACGCCTTAAACGCCGCCGCCGCCGTGGCCTGTTTTTTGGCCGGGGGAGGCAGTCCCGCCAAGGTCCCTGGCATATTGGCCGATCTTAAGGGCGTTAGGAGGCGCCAGGAGGCCTTGATTCACCGGGAAGGCATTACCCTAATCGACGATTTCGCCCACCATCCCAAGGCCGTGGCCTGTACCTTGGCCGCCCTTAGGGCCGGTTATCCGGGCCGGCGTATCTTGGCCGCCTTTGAGCCCCGGAGTAACACCACCAGGAGGGCCGTTTTCCAAGACGACTACGTCAAGAGCTTGCGTTTGGCCAACGTGGTTTTTTTGTCCGCGGTCAATAACCCCGAAAAAGCCCCGCCCGGGGATCGCCTGGACGTCAAGAAACTTAGGGACGAGGTGGGCCAATGCGTCATTTACGAGGATCCCCAAACCCTCGGCGAGGCCCTTTTGGCGGAAATCAAAGGCGGCGACATGGTCGTCGTGATGTCCAACGGGGATTTTGGGGGCCTGGCCAAAACCCTCCAAAACCGCCTGGAGGACTATCTCGAGGAAGGCCGCTTCAGTGACAGTTGGCTTTGCAGTTGCGGCTGCCACGCCCAAAGCGCGCCCTTAAACGTCAGGCCCAGAACGGACCTGCCTCCCAACGTCATCGGCGGCTATGAATTCAAAAACCCCCGGCTTTTGCGTTTGGCCTTAACCCATCGCTCCATTTTGGGGTCCAAGCCCAGCCCTAAGGACGGCCGCGAGTCTGGCCGCGAGGACGTCGGCGAGCTTGGCCCGGTCCTTCCGGCCAAATACCGCGCCGGTAACCGGACCCCTTTTCAGCTCGGCCCGGAAACGGACAATCAGAGACTGGAGTTTTTGGGCGATTCGGTACTCGATCTCATCGTGGCCGAGCTGCTTTTCATGTCCGATACCCGCAAAAACGAAGGCGACATGACCCGCTCCAGGTCCTGCCTTGTTTGCGAGGCCCGTTTGGCCGAGGTGGCCAGGGGACTCGACGTGGGCTTTCGTTTGGTCATGGCCCCGGGCGAGGAATGTTCGGGCGGCCGGGAGAGGCCCTCGGTTTTGGCCGACGCCATGGAAGCCATATTGGGCGCGGTTTATCTCGACGGCGGCTACCAAAAGGCCTTTGAAATGGTCGAGAAATTTTGGGAGGCTTACGTTGACGAGAGTTTCGCCAAAATCGAGGATCACAAGTCCAAGCTCCAGGAGTTTACCCAAAAACTAAAACTCGGCCAGCCCCATTACGTCACGGCCAAGGTGACCGGCCCCTCCCATAACCAAACCTTTACCATGAGCGTGGAGATATCGAACCTAAAGGCCTCGGCCACGGGCTCGACCAAAAAGATGGCCGGGCAAAGGGCGGCCAAGGAACTTTATCGCCTCTTGGCCGAGCGCTACCCCGATTCCGAGAGATAGGCCCATGAGTCCCGCCCCCAAAAAACCTCCCCGCCCCGGGCCCGCTCTTTTGGGCCCAAAAGCCCCAACGGCCCGGGCCGCGACTGATCGAGTCGCGACTGACCAGGCCGTAACGGACCAGGCCGTAACGGACCAAGCCCAAACGGCCGACGCCCCATCGGCCGACGCACCACGGCCTAGCCCTGACGGACCGGGCCAATACAAGGCCGGATTCGTGGCCATCATCGGGGCCCCCAACGCCGGGAAGTCGACTTTGATGAATCGTTATTTGGGGCAAAAAGTGGCCATCGTCAGTTCCAAGCCCCAGACCACCCGTCACCGGATCTTAGGCGTCGTCACCCAACCCGAGGCCCAGCTGATTTTTTGGGACACCCCGGGCGTCCACGAATCCAACAAAACCCTTAACCAAGAGATGGTCTCCAAGGCCCTTTCGGCCATGGCCGACTCGGACGTTTGTTTGTTTTTGGTTGACGGGGAAAGGCGCGACCAGGCCCACGACAAAGCCCTGGAAACGGTCAAGGCCCGAAAGGACATGCCCCTGATAGTGGCCATAAATAAGGCCGACTTAATCGGGCCCGAAAAACTTACCCAAATAATCGAGGAATTGCGCGAGCAAACCTCGCCCGATCGCCTCCTGGCCGTTTCGGCCAAAACCGGCCGCGGGCTAAAAAAATTAAAAAAATTCCTCGTCTCCTTTCTGCCCGATTCGCCCCCCCTTTACGACGAGGATACCCTAACCGATCAAAGCCTAAGGGCCATCACCGCCGAATACGTGCGGGAAGCCGTCTTTGAGCTAACCCACCAGGAGATCCCTTATTCCACGGCCGTTACCGTGGACGAGTTTAGGGAACCCAAAGCCGGCGACAAAAACCCCCTTTACCGCCTGTCGGTCACCGTCCACGTGGAGAGGGAATCGCAAAAAAAGGTCATGATCGGCCGGGGCGGCCAGATGCTAAGGCAAATCGGCCAAAAGGCCCGCCTGCGCCTGGAAGCTTTCCTGGAAACCAAGGTTTTCCTTTCCATCTTTGTCAGGATTACCGACCACTGGACCGAGGATCGCCGCACCCTGGCCGACTTTGGTTACCTGGACACCAAGGATAAGGACTAAGCCTTGCCCCCCAAGGAAAAAATTTTTAGCCAAAAATTTTTGGCGCTAAATTCCGGGCCTTTTTCAAAGAGCCCGATGGCCGCCGCCAGATAGGCCAACCGCGTTTGGCCTTTGGCCAAGGGCCGCCCAAGCCGCCCCCTGGTTTTTTTTTGTTTAAAAAAAACCAAACCCGGCCTTTGACCAAAAGTAAGGCCATGTGGCGACTTTTTCGATTCGTCCGTCCGTTTCCCTTATCCCCGGCGGGCGCGTTTATTTTTTTTGCCCCAAGAGATTTTTAGCATGGGAAAAGCCCTTTCGTCATACGCGTTGGCCTTAATCTTATCGGCCCTTATTTTTTCCGCCCCGGCCTTAGCCGGCCCGGCCCTTTTGGCCCAGGGCGAGCAATCGCCCTGGGATTCGGCTTTGAGCCAAGGCCAGGCCCAGGGCGATTACCAAAGCGCGGGGGAAGACAATGGCCCGGGCGGGGAAAACAAGGCGAGCGAAAAACCGGCCGAAGTTTCGGAAGGGCCGGGCGGTTTACTCGATAACCTTCTTAGAAAAGCCCGCGCCGGCGATTTGGAGGCCGAGTACGAATTGGCCTATCGACTCTACCACGGCCAGGAGGTCCCCCAGAGTTACCGGGAGGCCTCGGTTTGGTTTTTTGAGGCGGCCAAAAAAGGCGATACCCGGGCCCAGACCTATCTGGGTTTAATGCACCTATACGGCCAAGGCGTTCCCAAGGATCTTAAGGTGGCCTTTGATTGGTACCGCTTGGCCTCCGTCAAGGGCGACAAGGAAGCCCAGTATCGGCTGGCCCTCATGTATGACCAGGGGCTGGGGGTGGCCAAGGACAAGATGGAGGCCTTAAATTGGTTTTTCCTGGCCGCCAAGGCCGGGCAGTCAAGCGCCCAGCGGATATTGGGGATCTACCATGAAAAGGGCGGCCTGGTCCAAAAGGACCCGGTGGCCGCCTTCCAATGGTATGCCTTGGCCGCCAAAAGCCGGGACAAGGAAGCCCAGTATCGTCTGGCCCGCCTCTACGACAAGGGTTTGGGAACGGCCAAAGACGAGCTTGAGGCCACCAAGCTCTATCAAGAGGCGGCCAACCAAGGCCAAGTCGACGCCCAATACGAGGTCGGCCGCAGGCTTTACCACGGGGAGGTTTTCGTAAAGGATCTGACCAAAGCCGCCTACTGGTTTAACCAAGCCGCCCAGGCCGGAAACGCCGAGGCCCAGTATTCCTTGGCCACCATGTTTGAGGAGGGCCTGGGCGTTGGGAAAAACGAAGAACTGGCCCTGGATTTATACTCCCGGGCCGCCGAAAACGGCCACGTCAAGGCCGCCTTTAACCTGGGCCGCGTTTACGTAAAAGGGAAGGGGGGCGCCGAGAAGATACGGACGGGCTACGACATGATAATTTACGCGGCCGATCAAGGTTACGCCGCCGCCCAATACTACCTGGCTTGCCTATACCGCGACGGCCGGGGCCTTGAAAGAAACGACGATCTGGCCTTCAAGTACTTTACCCTGGGGGCCCAGGGCGGTCACCCGGGCGCCCAAAACAGTTTGGGTTTTAGTTACGACATCGGCCGGGGCACCGCGGCCGACCAAAAACTGGCCGCCGAATGGTACAGAAAATCGGCCGAAAACGGCCTGGTCGAGGCCATGTTCAATCTGGGCTTAAAATACAAGAAAGGCCAGGGGGTGCCCTTGGATAAGACCCAGGCCGTCAGGTGGCTGGAAAAGGCGGCCGAGGCCGATTACCCCGAGGCCCAGTTTTTGGTGGGCAAGGCTTATTACGACGGGGACGGGGTGACCAAAAGCGACGAAACGGCCGTCTCTTACCTAATCAAGGCCGCCGAAAACTCCAACGTGGCCGCCCAATCCCTATTGGGCGAGGTTTACCTAAATTCCGATCTTGAGAAAAATTTTGAATACGCCCGCTACTGGCTCGAAAAGGCCGTCCAAAACGGCGACCTTGAGGCCCACAACAGTTTGGGGCTAATGTATTACCTGGGCGCCGGGGCCATGAAAAGCGTCAAAAAGGCCATCGAATTGTTTGGCCCGGCCGCCGAGCGGGATCACCTAAAGGCCCAGTTCAATTTGGCCATGAGCCTTACGGCTTTTTCCAAAGACCAAAGCGAAACCGGCGCCCAAACGGGCGCCCAATCCGGCGACCCCCAATCTGGCCCCCAAACCAACTCCTTGTCCGACGGCGTCATCGACGAAGAGAGGGCCACCTATTGGTTTGGCCGGGCGGCCGAAAACGGCGATCTGTTTTCCATGTACTTTTACGGTTACCGCCTGGCCTTTGGCGTGGGCGTTCCCCCCAACCCCGAACTGGGTTTTGAGTGGACCAAAAAGGCGGCTAACCTTGGCCACCCCGAATCCATGTTTACCCTGGCCACTTTCTACGAATCCGGCCGCGGCACCCAGGTCGACTACGATCGGGCCAGATACTGGTATCGCCTAGCCGACGAACACGGCGTCCCCCAGGCCAAGGAACGCCTGGACAATCTCGGCTGGTACTAACCGCCCCAGCCCAATTGTCCCTTGGCAAAAGCCCCGCCCGCCATGGTCCATGATTGCCAACGGCGCCCGCGAGTTTTTTTGCCCTGACGACTTTCCCGGCCAAAAGAAAGTTTCCCCAATGTTTCAGCCCATCGAGGCGGCCATGATCCTGGCGGCCGGTTTTGGCCAAAGATTACGGCCCTTAACCCTCCAAAGGCCAAAGCCGCTCCTACCCATCCTAAACCGGCCCCTCCTTTTCCGCCAAATGGAAACGCTCCTAAAGCTTGGCGTAAAAAGGCTGGTCATAAACGCCCACCACCTAAGCGGCCAAATCGCCCAGGCCCTAAACGATCTCCCCCAATCCCTTTCCGCCCTTAATGTCTCCCTCTCCCTGGAAGCCTCGATCCTGGGGACGGCCGGGGGCCTTAAAAAAGCCGCCCCCTTATTGTTTCCCGAGCCGCCCGGCCTAGCCCATCCGCCGACCGCCCCCAAATCGTCGGCCTTTTTGGTCATGAACGGCGATATTTTTTCGGACCTGGACATAAACGCTTTGGCGATCAAACACGCCCAAAACCCCAAAGCCCCCTTGACCTTGGCCCTGGTGGATCGCCCCGAAAAGGCCACGGTGAGCGTCGATAAAAACGGCCAAATCATCGCCTTGCGGGCCAAGGGCCCCGTCCCGGGCGAGGCCAGGCGCCTTTGCGGGGCCGGGATCATGGTCATGGAGAGATGGTTTTTGGATTTTCTCCCGGAGGGCTTTTCCGACGTCATCGAATGCCTCATCCCCCTTCTCGCCCAAGGCCAAGCCCCGGCCGGGCATTTTTTCGATCGCGGCGTCTGGGCCGACGTCGGGACCCTGGACGATTATTTCGCCCTAAACCGCTTTTTGGCCCAAGGCCAAAAGCTCCTAAGCCCCGGGGCCGACGTTTGCGGCCAACTCCTGGGGTTCGTCCTGGCCCAAAGCGGCGCCGTCATTGAGCCGGGGGCCCTGGTCGAAGATTCTATTTTGCTTTCCACCGCCCGCGTCAAAACGGGCGCCAGGGTCAAAAACGCCGTCCTGGCCGGCCCGGTCCCGGAAAACGCCGTCGTTTCCGGCGGGGTGGTCATCTAGCCTTTTTCGCCCCCTTCGAAGTTAGCCCGCCTTGGCCCCAAAACCCCGCCGCCCCCAAGTCTTTAGTCGCTTTTGGCCGCGACCTTTTTCCTTTCCCCGCCGCCGCCCCCGCCC
>JAITLH010000030.1 GCA_031277995.1 Deltaproteobacteria bacterium | reverse complement strand
GGCCCGGTCGCCGGCCCTAAAGCCCAGCTTGGCGATGACGACGTAACCGCTTTGGCGGTCGCCAAACTTTAGTTTGGCGCCCGACATCACTTCCTTCGCGACCTTGTCGGATCTAAGGGTGTCGTGGACAAAGCGCCTGGCGGGCAAATCGCCCCTTTTGGCCAGGTTAATCAGCTTATCCACCAAGGGCCTTAGGGCCTTGGCCTTGGACAAAGTGGTCCTTATTTCCTGGTGCTCAAAAAGGGAGGTGGCCATGTTTCGGAGCATGGCCTCCCTATGGCTGGCCGTTCGGCCCAGTTTTACGTTTGACTTACGGTGTCGCATCTCTAACTAATCCTTCTTCTCCGGTCTTACGAAACCTTCCACGGTCATGCCTAGCGACAAGCCGATATCGGTCAAAACGGCCTTGATCTCGTTTAGGGATTTGCGGCCAAAATTCTTGGTCTTGAGCATCTCGTTTTCGGTCTTTTGGACCAAATCGCCGATGTAGTAAATGTCGGCGTTTTTGAGGCAATTGGCCGATCTGACCGAGAGCTCCAACTCGTCCACCGTGCGGTAAAAATGTTCGCTGGGGCCGCTTACCTGGCTAATCTCGGGTTCGATCAGACCCTCGACCTTGGAGAGCTCGTCTATCTCGGTAAAAACGGTCAGCTGGTCCTTTAAAATCTTCGAGGCCGTGGCCACGGCGTCCTGGGGGGAGAGGCTCCCGTCGGTCCAGACTTCCAAAGACAATTTGTCATAGTCGGTCTTTTGGCCGATGCGGGCGTTGGTGACTATGAAATTGACCCTACGGATGGGCGAAAACAAGGCGTCGACGGGGATGACCCCGATGATCTGCTCTTCCTCGGGCGGCTTTTCCGCCGGGACGTAACCCTTGCCCATGGCCACTTCCAAGGTCATGTTGAGCTTGCCTTTGGAGGCCAAGGTAGCGAGCTCGAGATCTTTATTTAGAACCTCGCACTGATGGTCGGTGACGATGTCGGCCGCGGTCACGACCTTGGGCCCGACGGCGTCGATCCTAAGGGACCTGGGGCCGGGGCCATGCATCTTAAGCCTTAATTCCTTGACGTTTAGGATAATGTCGCTAACGTCCTCGATGACATCGGTTAAGGTGGTTAGTTCATGGAGGGCGTTGTCGATCTTAACGGAAACCACGGCGGCGCCGGGCAGAGAGGAGAGCATCACCCTTCTAAGGGCGTTACCCAACGTTAGCCCAAAACCCCTTTCCAGGGGCTCGCAGACAAAAAGTCCGTAATTTTTCTGCTTGTCGAGTTCCTCTACGACTACCGATTGGGGTCTAATGATTTCTTTCAAATTTTTTTCCATACCCTCTCCCGAAAGTCCCAAGAATAGGGGCCATTTTATCTAACGAAGAAAAGATAAAAGAGAAGCCGAGGGCGTCTCTGGCCATCGTCACTGGGAGCGTAACGCGAAAATGACAAAACCGTTCGCCGCGATTGGCCTAAGGCCGCGGCAACGGGCCGGGCCTTGACCAAGCCAAGCTTGCCCAAGGCGGGCTTGACCGGGCTAGCTAGAAAGAACTGGGCCCGATCAAGTGGAGCCAACGTTACTTGGAATAGAACTCGACGATGAGCTGCTCGGTAATCGTGCCGCCCACGTCTTCCCTGGTCGGGAGGTCCTTGACCTTTCCGGTAAAGGCGCCGCGGTCAAGATCCAACCAGTTAGGCAAGCCCCGCCTTACCACGGTATCCAGGGCGTCCTGGACGAAAGCGATCTTGCGACTCTTTTCCCTCAAAGTCACCGAGTCGCCGCCCTCGATCAGGTAAGAGGGTATATCGACCTTGCGGCCGTTAACCAAAAAATGGCCATGGCATACCAGCTGACGGGCTTGGCTACGGGAAGAGGCGAAGCCCAGACGATAGACGATGTTGTCTAGCCTTCTTTCCAGCAAAAGCAAAAGATTGACGCCGGTGATGCCCTTTTGACGCTCGGCCCTCTCAAAGGTCGATCTAAACTGCTTTTCCATCAGGCCGTATGAGCGCTTGACTTTTTGCTTCTCCCGAAGCTGCAAGCCGTACTCAGAGAGCTTCCCCCGCCTAGATCCGGTTTGTCCCGGAAGGCTGGGCCTACGCTCATAGGCGCACTTGCTGGCCAAGCAACGATCTCCCTTAAGGAAGAGCTTGGTGTTTTCGCGTCTGCATATCCGGCAGACTGCCGCGGTGTATCTAGCCACCTTTATCTCCTACGATTAAAGCTCCAACCGTCCCTTATGACGGTTGGCGAAACTCCAATGTCCTTATGTATCCTAAATCGGCGCCCCAAAAAAACCAAGCGCGTTTGGCCCATTGGCCCGAGGCCTAGACCCGGCGGCGTTTGGGCGGACGGCACCCGTTATGGGGGATGGGGGTGACGTCGCGTATGTTATTTACGTGGATGCCGCTATTTTGGAAAGCCCTAAGGGCCGCTTCCCGGCTATTGCCCGGGCCCTTGATAAAGACGTCGACGTTGCGCATCCCGTGTTCCTGGGCCTTTTTGGTGGCGTCTTCCACGGCCGTCTGGGCGGCGTAGGGCGTGGACTTCCGAGAACCCTTAAAACCCTGAACCCCGGCGCTGGACCAAACCAGGGTATTGCCCTGGGGATCGGTTATGGTCACGATGGTGTTACTGAAGGTGGAATGGATATGGGCCACCCCAACGGGGATGATCTTTTTTTCCTTCTTTTTGCGCGATCTGCGAACTGCTTTGGCCGACATTGATACCTCTAAGGGCTAAACGTTAACTGAAAATTGAAATGTCAGAGTCTAAGGGCAAAGGGGACCATGGGACCCATGGGGGGCCCGATCGCCCTTAGGACCTTATCTTTAGGACCTTATCTTTAGGATTTGGAAGGGGCCTTTTTCTTTCCGACCACCGAGCGGCGGGGGCCCTTTCTGGTCCGGGCGTTGGTGTGGGTCCTTTGGCCGTTTACCGGCAAACCCTTCCTATGCCTTAGGCCCCGGTAGCAACCCAGGTCCATCAAACGCTTGATGTTCATGGTCACTTCCCGACGCAAATCACCCTCGACCTTGTATTCGCCGTCAATGATGCGGCGGATCCTGGTCACCTCGTCGTCGGTCAGGTTGTCGCTTTTGACGCCAAAATCTATGCCGGCTTTGGTTAATATGGCCTGGGCGCTCGAACGGCCCAGACCGTATATATAGGTCAAAGCGATTTCGACGCGCTTTTGGCGGGGTAAATCTATGCCTGAAATCCTGGGCACCTAAGAATCCTCCCTTGTCCCTCTACTCTATCGATGAAAAGGCCGCCAAAACGAACTTGGACGGTCCTGACAAAGAGCCTTGGCCGAGATAAGCCAAAAAATAAACCCTTATGGCCCCGCCGCCCGCTAACCGGGGTGGGGGGCGCCAGGGACGCTCGTTTAGCCCTGGCGTTGTTTATGCTTGGGGTTTGAGCAAATAACCCGAACTTGGCCGAAGCGCTTAATGATCTTGCACTTCATGCACATCTTCTTTACCGAGGAACGTACTTTCATTTTCGTCACCACTTTTGGAAAAACCAACGCGTTGGTTCGATGGTCAAAGGGCTTTGGGCCAAAGGGCTTTGGGTCAAAGGGCTTTTGGCCAAAGGCATAGGGCCTGGGCCTTAAGCCAAGGCCTTGGCTATCTCGGCTTCGACCGTTTTGGGATCGCTTCGGCCGTTTATGACCTTAAGGAGTCCGCGGCTTTGGTACCATTCAACCAAGGGCTTGGTCTGCTTATGGTATACGGCCAAACGGCTCTTTATGGTCTGGGCGCTGTCGTCTTCCCTTTGGTAAACCTCGCCCCCACATTTGTCGCAAACGTTTTCGACCTTGGGCGGCGAAAAAAGGGCGTGGTAGCCGGCCCCGCAGCCGCGGCAAACCCGGCGTCCGGAAAGTCTCGCTATCAAATCCTCGTCGGGCACCTCTAAAAGCAAGCAAACGTCGACTTTTTTGCCCTTGGCCGCTAGGATGTCGGACAGGGCCTGGGCCTGAACGATGGTCCTGGGGAAACCGTCCAGTAAGGCCCCCTCCAAAGCGTCGGGTTTGGCCAGTCGATCGGCGACCAGTCTTACGACCAAATCGTCCGGGACGAGCTGGCCTTGGTCCATGTATTTTTTGGCCTCCAGGCCCAGGGCGGTTTGGTATTCCAAATTGGCCCTAAAAATGTCGCCGGTGGAGACGTGAGGAACGTTTAGGCTCTTGGATATGGCCGCCGCCTGGGTGCCTTTGCCGGCGCCCGGGGGTCCCAACAAAATTACTATCACCTGGCTACCTCCCCCCCGTTGTTTTGAAAGGATGCCCCCCACGTTGGGGGCGTCAAAACAGCAATCTACAATTATTTCTTATTTCGCGGGTTTTGTCAAGACCCGCTTTTTGGGCCCGCCCAAAAGCGCTCGGCCATCAGCCCCGGCGTCGGGGCTGGATGCGCCCCAGTCCGGACATGCCTTTTTTGAGAATCCCGTCGTATTGGCTGTTTAGTAAGTACGATTGGAACTGGCCGATGGTGTCCAAAGAAACCCCGACCACGATTAGTAAGGCCGTCCCGCCAAAGTAAAAGCTCACCCTAAAGTAATCCATGATAAAGCTAGGCAGTAAGCAGATGATCGAAACGTAGGCCGCCCCCCACAGGGTTAACCTGGTAAGGACCCGGTCGAGATACTCGGCCGTTTTTTGGCCGGGCCTAATGCCCGGGACGAAACCGCCGTGCTTTTTCATGTTTTCGGCCACGTCCTCGGGATTGAACTGGACGCCCGTGTAAAAGTAACAGAAAAAGACTATCAAAGCCACGTAAATAATGTTATAAAGCCAATTATTACGGGTCGTTAAATCCTTTAGGAAAGGAAGATCGACAAATTGACCGATGGTGGCCGGGAACATTATCAGGGAACTCGCGAAGATGGGCGGAATGACCCCGGCGGGGTTAAGTTTTAGCGGCAAATGGGTGGAGCGGCCCCCAACCATCTTGCGGCCGACCATCCTCTGGGCGTAATGGACGGGAATGCGCCTTTGGGCCCGTTCGCAAAAGACCACCCCGGCCACGATCAAAACCAAGCCGGCGCCCAAAAAGGCCATGCGCAGTAAGGATTGCTCGTTGGTGGTAAGATCCGAAAAAACGCCCTGGACGGCCGAGGGTAAGCCCTCGACGATGCCCGCGAAGATTATGAGCGAGATGCCGTTCCCGATGCCGCGCTCGGTTATCTGCTCCCCCAACCACATGATGAAACAGGTCCCGGCGGATAGGGTAATCATGGCCATCAGCCTAAAGGATAGGCCCGGGACGATTACCACCGATTGGCTGCCCAAAGACATGCGCTCCAAGCCCACGGCCAACATAAAGCCCTGGAAAAGCGATAACCCCACGGTCAGATACCGGGAATACTGGGTAAGCTTGCGGCGCCCTTCCTGGCCGCCTTCTTTTTTTAGCCTGTTTAAATGGGGCCAAACCACGGTCAGAAGCTCGATGATGATCGAGGCCGAGATATAGGGCATGATGCCCATGGCGAAGATGGAAAATTGCGACAGGGCCCGGCCCGAAAACATGTCAAAGAGCCCCAACAAGGTCCCGGCAAAGCCCCTAAACAGATCGGCGATGGCCTGGGTATCCACCCCCGGGGTGGGGATGTGAACGCCAACGCGGTAAACCGCCAGCATCAGGAGCATGAAAATGACCCGCTTGGTCAGCTCGTTGGTACCGCCTTTTTCTGGTGTTCCTTGCAATGTCCTTCCTTCGCTAAATAGCCTCTGGAGTGGCGAATGGTAATTTCGCGCCTTAGCGCCTCGCCAAGACGGGCGAGGCGATAAGGCGCTTTGGCCTTAGGCCGAAAAATCCGAGCCCGGCTGACCAAGGTCAGCCCCGGGGGCCATCTGGGACCCAGCGGCCTCGTCTTGGTCCATGGGGGTAAAGTGGCCGGGGCTAACCAAAATGACCTCGCCGCCGGCGGCCTTGACCTTGTCCACGGCCGCCTTGGAGACGGCGTTAACTTCCACGGTGAGCTTTTTGGTCAGTTCCCCGTTGGCCAAAAGTTTAACCGAAGCGTTGGGGTTTTTGATTAGGCCGCTTAGGGCCAGGATAAAAGCGTTAACGGTTTCGCCGTCATCAAAGAGGTTAAGCGCTTCCAGGCCCACCACTTGATGGACCTTTTTAAAGATATTGGTAAAGCCCCTTTTGGGAAGCCGCCTCTGCAAGGGCATCTGACCGCCCTCAAAACCCGGCCTGGTGCCGCCGCCGGATCTGGCCTTTTGGCCCTTGTGACCCCGGCCCGCCGTTTTGCCCTGACCGGAGCTCTCACCCCGACCGACGCGCTTGCGATTTCGTTTGGCGCCTGGCAAGGGCCCTAATTCATGGAGCCGCATAAAATTCACCTAAAAAAACCCGCGGTAACCGCGTGCCGCGAAACTCAAGTTTGGTTGGAAAAATTGGGCCCGTAGCCCGGGCCCGGGAAAAATTCTTAGTCATTGCCATCGTCTTGGCCGCCGTCTTGGCCGCCCTCGTCGGGGGCCTCGGGGCCCAAATCGGTATCGAGGCCCTCTGGGGACTCGCCGTTTAAAAAGGGCATGATGTATTGGATGTCTAGGAGGTATTCGATCTGGTTAAGCATGCCCTTGATGGGATCGGTTAGCTCGTGGATGGCCGATTTGCCGACGCGGGTCAAACCCAGGGCCTTGGCCGTCCGGCGGTGCTTGGGGATGCGGCCGATGGTGCTTTTTACCAAAGTCACCATGACCATACGGGGCAAAGGCTCCGGGTCGTCTTGGGCCCGGTCATTACATTGGCCGAAAAACTCGTCATAAATCTTGTCGTATTTGACGATGTCGCGCCTTACGGATTTTTTGGCCGTGGCGACTTTTCCGCCTTGGGGTTTGTCCAAGGAGTAATATACGCGGTCATCCGTAAGATTGGGGGTGACGTCAGTCATGAAAATCTCCAATTCGTCTAACCCGGGAGCCCTTGGGCCAAGGCCAAAAGGGGAAAACGGGCCGTCCTGGTTTTTTTGGCGGCTTAGGGGAGCCTTAAGATAAACCCCGATGAGCGCCTGGGGGTCAGACCCTTAGGCGTTCCAAGGGGACGCCCCTTTCCTTGGCCACGGTTTTGCCCAGTTTCATCTTGCTTAGGGCGTCGATGGTGGCCCTAACCACGTTGTGGGGGTTATTGGAGCCCAGGACCTTGGTTAGGATGTCCTTGACCCCGGCCGCCTCGACCACGGCCCTAACCGAGCCGCCGGCGATGACCCCGGTGCCCTTGGCCGCGGGCTTTAGTAAAACCGAGCCGCTGCCGCTGTTTCCGATGGCCTGATGAGGGACGGTGGTTCCGGCCAGATCGACTTGAATCAGGCTTTTTTTGGCCTTTTCCATGCCCTTACGAATGGCCTCGGGCACTTCGCTGGCCTTACCCAGACCAAAGCCCACTTTGCCTTGACCGTCGCCCACGACCACGATGGCCGAGAACGAAAACCTACGGCCACCCTTGACCACTTTGGCCACGCGGTTGACGTGGACCACCTTGTCTATGAGAACCTGTTCTTCCACTTCGGGCCGATACACGTTAATCTCCCCCCTACGCGGGTTTTAAAACTTAAGGCCAGCCTCACGGGCCCCATCGGAAAGGGCCTTAATTCGGCCATGATATAAAAAGCCATTACGATCGAAAACGACTTGTTCGAGGCCCTGGTCCTTAGCCTTTTTGGCCAAAGCCAGGCCCACTTTTTTGGCTTGATCGGTTTTTTTAAGTCCCTTTAAGCTTTCTTTAAGATCCGGGCTCAGGGTCGAGGCCGCCGCCAAAGTCTTGCCCTGGCCGTCGTCAATGATTTGGCCGTAGATATGAAGGGCTGACTTAAAAACGCACAGACGCGGGCACGACTGGGTCCCGACGACCGCCTTTCTGACCCGGGCCTGCCTGCGCTGACGGGCTAATTGGCGGGGATTGGTCTTACCCATGAAACACCTCAAAAACCTCCCGGACCAGCCGGGGCAAATGAACTAGAAATTTGTTTTTTAAACTTTGGGGGCCAAGCTTGGCTCGGGCTAGTTATTACTTGCCAGCCTTACCGGACTTACCCACCTTACGGGCGATCAGCTCGCCTTCGTATTTGATGCCTTTGCCCTTGTAGGGTTCCGGGCGACGATAAGCCCTTATGCGGGCGCAGGTTAGACCCAACAGTTCCTTGTCGGCCCCGGATAGGGCGAACTTGGTCAGGATCTTGGGATCGACCTGGGCCTCGATGCCCTCGGGCAATTTGAACATGACCGGGTTGGAAAAGCCTAAACTAAGCTTTAGCACATTGGGTTCCGGCAGCTCGACTCTCCAGCCCACCCCGACCACTTCCATTTTCTTGGTATAGCCGGTCGAAACGCCCAGGACCATGTTGTTGACCAGGGTTCTGGTCAAGCCCCAGATGGCCCAGCCCTCTTTGCCGTCGCTTTTGGGCGAAACCAGGATCTGGTTGGCCTCAAGCTTAAGATTGACGGTCGGGTGGAGAGTTCTGGTCAGCCGGCCCTTGGGGCCGCTGACTACGATAGTGGGTTCATTCCACTCGATCTTAACGCCGACCGGGATGACAATGGGCATTTTGCCAATTCTAGACATCTTACCTTCACCTAAAGCCGACCTCGGGTCAGGCCCAAGGTCCCATGTTTTTTTTTCTGGCTTAGCCAAGAAAGGCCCAATTTTCCAGCCCCAAAAAAAAGCCGGAAAAAACCTCTAGGCCTAAACCCTTCTACCAGATCTGGCAGATGCTCTCGCCGCCAAGATTATTGCGGCGGGCTTCTTTGTCGGTCATGACTCCCCGGGAGGTGGAGACGATCAAAACGCCCAGACCCGAGAGGATGGGCTTAATGTCCTGGGACTTTTGGTAGACCCGACGCCCGGGCTTGGAGACCCGTTCTCAGCCATTTATGACCGGGGTATT
>JAITLH010000338.1 GCA_031277995.1 Deltaproteobacteria bacterium | reverse complement strand
CGTCACCGATTCCGTGGCCATCCAAGCCAACTACGACGGGGCCTTTGGTAAAAAGTCCCAACGCCACGCCGGCTCGGCCGTCCTTTCATTCACCTGGTAATTTCCCAATCCAACCAGCCTAAAAAAAATCGGCGGGGGATGGCCCCCGCCGATTTTTTTTAGGTGGCCTCGGCAAAAATTAACCCCTCCCCTCGGGCCCGATCCCTCCGGCGGCTTTTTGGGGATCGCTGCCCCCATCGAAACATGGCCTTTAATCGGCCGCTAAGGCCCATCAGGGCGCATCGGCGGGCGTGAAGCTATAAAAATACCGCGATTGGACTTGGGAGCGCCGCCTAGGGGCCATTTTGGCCGTTTACGGAGGCGTCCGCAAAAAGCGCCAAACCATAAGGCTTTTTGACGGAGGGATTGAGTGTCGCGGTTCAACGTTATGGGATTATTTTTGACAAATTTCGTAACAGACCTTTTAAATTAATAAAAATTCCTATGGGAAGATTCTAAGAGAGCTAAAACGTACCAATAACCATTAGAAACAAATAGAAAAAAATTGTTTCATCGGCCGCCTTTTGTCGAGAATTTTTTCGTCAGCCGGCGCTTTTTTCTTGCCCTCATTAAGACAGAGGTCTGTCAGGCCATGTTAACTAATAAATCCATTGACATATAGTTTCGTATCTGTTAGGATTTCTAATTACTATAAAGTTTAATCTTTTATGAACTTAATTTATTCTGAATACTTACATAAGACGCTTTTTATTTTAATATAAGGCTAAATGATTGCTTGCTTTATCGCAATAAAGTTAATCAAATACTTTTTTAATAAGTATATTAGTTATAATATACTTATTAATAATAGTAATATAAAACTTTTATGTAAATAAATAATTGTCTAAAAGCTACATATATAATAAATTTTTATCTTTTCATAAGTTAAAATATGAAAAGATTTTCCTAAATTAGTTTATAGAAATATTTTTTATAAACTTCTTACTTTATATCTTTTTTTTAAAATTTATGGTCATAATCATGAAAAAATTTTATTCGCAACTATTAACGGTAGTTATGGTACTTGGCGGCCTGGTCATGGGTCGTCCAGCCTGGGCGGCTGACGCTGCCGGTGTTTATGAAGCGGGCCAGACCTACGATGGCGGTATCAGTGGCGACGTAACTCAGATTGAAGCGGGGGCGCCCGCCACCGAAACGGGACAGATTACCGGAGCCGACACGGACACCCATACCATAAACGGCGAGGGTACTCTTAACTTGCGAGGCGACAATTACAATTTCGCGGGCAACATTGTGTTTGAAAGTGGCACCTTAAACCTACTTAACCAGTCTCAATTAATTAAGTATCTAAGTAATTTAACCTTTAATGGTGCTAATGCCGACGCCTCTGGCTTAACAACGGCTCTGGATACCCTTAAAAACACTCCCACAATTGAAAATAAAGATATTGTTTTAAGTAAAATAGATATTCTTACTTACTTAATCCCCACTTTAAGCTGGGGCACCGCCTCAGAACAGGCGGTTATATCGTTTGATAACAACAACACGGCCGATCTCGCCACCAATAGCGTAACAATCGCCGCGGATAAAGCCGGTCGTATTCACTTAACCGGGAAATCTACGCTTACTTTTGAAAATTTTAACCTTGAGTCATCTTCGGACGCCCGCGTAATCACCGTCGGAACGAATGGGATGTTGTTGTTAACCGGCGACGAAGACACTCAATATATTTTTCAAAAAAACCAACTGACATTTATGTCATCAAACGTCAGCGAGACCGGACTAATTAATAATTACGGACATTTATTAATCTCAAATATTAACTTTATAAACAATAGTGCCTTATATGGTAGTCCTATTTATAACGCCGCTGAAAAAATAATTACTTTTTTGGGAACTTCTAATTTTAAAAATAATACAGGTCAAATAAGTGCTGTTATATATAATGACTCGCGTGCTACTTTAAATTTTTTTGGGCCAGTTTATTTTATTAATAACGAAGGAAGTTTGGCATCTGTCTCTGCTGGCGCTATTTACGCTTTCGACAGGCCGCAAATCCATTTCTTTGATAAAGCGGTTTTTAGCGGCAATGTAGGAAATAGGGCTGGCGCCATTTATTTGCCTTCATTCATGTACTCTCCCGCCACGGTATATTTTTTTGAAAAAGCCATTTTCGAAAAAAACTATGCCGCTAACAGCTCGAGTGATTATATTGGTGGGGCCATATATTTTGAAACGGGGACTTTAACCTTCGCCAACGGCGTAGAATTTATAGAAAATCAATCAGCCTCCAGTGGAGGGGCTTTATACGCCAATTCAACTAGCTCACACGACCAGGGAACAGTCAATGTTTCAGGCAATTCTTCTTTTACCAAAAATACCGCTGGCGTTAACGGCGGGGCCATTTTACTTGGTAATTATCAAACGTTAAACCTAAACCTAGCGGAGGGAGAAGAAACTCTTTTTTCCGGAAATACCGCGAACGGCGCCGCGAACTCTATCTATTTTAATGCCGCTAGCTCCCTGTCTCACGCTAATTTTAACTTGACCACGGCATCCAACTCAGTATTAACCATGCATGACCCCATGGGCGGTTGGATAAGATATTCTTTTTCCGTAGCCAATTTAATTATGAACGGACAGGGGCGATGGAACCTTGGAGGCGATTCTAGCTTTTCCGGAGATGGCTCATTCTCTTTAAGTATCGGCAATGGAAGTACCCTTTACCTCTACCGAGAGGCTGAGGTTCAAAACGTTAGCGGCATTGCCGTGGCCTCTGGGAGTATAAGCCTACGCGGTACCAATACTTCAAACTCGTTTAATCTCGCTAATGGCGCGACCTTGGGAGTGGGCGGCGGCAACGCTATCACCGCAACCCGTGGCAAGATTAATCTAGACCTAGGTTCGACCCTGGCCTTCAATTTGGCAGGGTTTGACGACTTAAACGCGCCCATGCTGACGCTTGATGGGACGATCGCTTTACCGGGAGCGGGAAAAATCAGCCTGGATTTAATGTCGATACCCGACGATAAAGAATTTTATGAGTACATTTTGGTTAAAACAAAAGATAACAATATCTTAAACGCTAGTAACGTTACCGATCAAGTTACTCATTTAGGCACAACTATTGACGCCAATAAATATAAAGTAGAGATAGAATTTATTGATAATCTCATAAAAGCCGGGGTTTCGGTCCAAATCGCCTTAACGAGCGAGTATTTTGTTTGGACGGGACAAAATAACGGCCTTTGGGACACCTCCGCGCAAAACTGGCTCTCTGATGGAAGCGTTGGGAGCTTCACGGCTGGGGGTATCGTAAATTTCGACAACGACGGGGCCTTTACCGAAATAGACATTAGCTCCGGGGTCTCGGCCGCCGGGGTCTACGTTCGGGGTTGGGAAAACTATAGTTTTAAAAATGGCAAATTAACTATTGACTCAAGCGTAGGAAGTTGGAGCGATAACGCTGCGGCCAGCGGTAAACTGGTTTTGGGGGCCTTCGCCAGAGGAGCGGACGACGTTGCCATAGCTAACTTCAAGGGAACGTTAGATTTGACCGGGACCATTGGCAATTCTTTCGAAAACGGCATCGATCTTTACACTGGACGGCTATTGATTTCAACGGCCTCACAACTGGGCGGGGAGCTTATAAAGGTTAGCTTTAAAGCCGCATGGCCCGAGGCCTTGGCCGAACCGATAAACGACTTGAAAAAAGCCTTGACGGATAATTCCGATATTTCCGAGGCCCTGGATGAGTATGTTCGAATCATCGCCCTAGCCAGGCAAAACGGTTCCCTGCCCACGATACTCATAGATAGTGGCGAAAGCGTGGAATTTGATGGCCAAAGCTCAAATAAGCAAAGGCTTAGCCTGGCCAATGATAAATCCGGAGCCATTCACCTTGAAAGTAACGCCAATCTGACCTTTGAAGACAGTAAAGCCGATAACGGAGCGGCCATAAACCTAGCCCAGGGCAGCCTATTTTCTCTAACCAAGGAGTCAGGGACCGGAATATTTACTTTCAACAATAATCAGGCTACGGCCAATGGTGGGGCCATTAGTAACCAGGGCTTACTTAGCCTGACCCAAGCGACCTTTAGTTCCAATAAAGCCAAAGACGGAGGCGCCATTTACAACGCCAACGGACAAGTCATACTCATTGGCGAAAACACGTTTGAGAAAAATACCGCCGAAAAAGGCGGGGCCATTTACAACGAAAATGGACAAGTCATACTCATTGGCCAAAACACCTTTGAGGAAAATTCCGCGGAAAGGGGCGGGGCCATTTTTAGCCTAGGCGCTCAAAGCCTGTTAAACATTGGGCCCGTAAACTTCGTGAAAAATACCGCCACTAGCCAAGGCGGGGCCATCTATCTTGGAAGCTATGGGAGCGCCTCAATAAATCTGGCCGATAATTTGACCAGCGAATTCTCCGGAAACAAAGCTGCCGACTCGGCTAATTCCATTCATTTCGCTGAAAATAACTCCTTTTACGTCAACTTGGGTGAAAACTCAACTCTCACATTTCACGATCCCATGTCCGGCGAGGGTGAGGTCACCATAACCCAAAACGGCACGGGGCTTTGGAACCTAGGTGGCGAAAACGTTTTTTCCGGCCTAACCACTTTTTCGGTAAACGGTGGGACCTTGCGCCTTTACAAAGACGCCGAAGTCAAGGACCAAAACAGTACCGACGTTCCGGTCGGAAAGATCAACCTTTCAGATTCTGGGTCAAGTTTCAACTTGGCCAGCGGGGCAGTCCTTGAGCTTGGCGGAGGAAACTCCATCGCCGCGGGGACCATCAATCTGGCCGGAGGTTCCACCTTGGCCTTCAATTTGGATACCGCTGCCACCAGCCCCGCCCTAATCCTGGCCGGAACAACCTCTGTGATTGGCGAGGGTAAAATAAAAATCGATTTTACCACCCTCGATCTTTGGGATGAGGGAAATAAAGAGTACGTTTTGGTCGACTCCTCAAACGTGGCGGCCTTTACCGCCCAAAACGTCAATACCGTCCCCACATTACGAGGAGAAGAAATCACCGCTTATTCCCTTGGCGGAGGCAGTCTGGACATAACCATCGATGGCGGCGACATTAAGGCTAGCTTAAATTTAATTACCGCCCTACCGAGCGAAATCCTAACCTGGCTAGGGTCCGGAAACGGCGCCTGGAACATAACCTCGACTGGCAATTGGTTAAACGCCAGTAACCCTCAAGGGGGCTTTATGCACGGCGACATCGTCAACTTTGACGCTAGCGGAAATATACCGCCAGCCGGGATCGCCCTTAACCCGGGCGGGGTTGAGATCGCCGGAATATACTTGAGCGGAGATAAGAATTACTCATTTACCGGAGGTTATCTGATCGCCAATTCCGACACGGGAAGTTGGACCCCCGCTACGGACACGGCCGTTTCTGGCAAGCTGACGTTGGGCGCCAAAGCCACTGACGCTACGACCGTCACCTCGGCCGTTTTTTCAGGGGTGCTTGATTTAACGGGGATTACCGGAACCAATCAATTTAGGGAAGGCATTGACATCTACTCCGGGCGCCTTCGGGTAGCCAATTCCGGGCAATTGGGAAGTGGCCTTACTAAGCTAAAATTCTTAACTGACATAGCTTCAGGCATTAGCGATGAAATAACCACCGTAAAAACAAGCCTAACGACATACTTAACCAATCCCAGCTCGGACCTGTCTAGCTTAACTGACGGCATTTCCGAAATAACCAGCGCCGCCATGGACGCCACTTCCAATGGCACCTTGGCCACCCTGATCGTGGCCAAAAACCAACAGCTTTCCATGGACAGCCAAGGCGGTGACCAAAACTGGCTGACCATTGGGTCTAGCGGCAATCCCAAAGCGGCTTCAATCTACCTGGAAACAGGCGCGACTTTTGAAATCAAAAACAACATTCCTTTGGACGCGAGCTCCCTGGAAGGCGGGGCCATCAAGGTTTTTGACGGGGGTTTTTTATCACTGTCAACCGAGGATGAGACGGCGAAATTTAAATTCACCAATAACACTTCGGCCCAAACTGGAAGCGATTCCTACGGTGGGGCTATTTACAACGATAAAGGAACGGTCACCATCGAAAACGCTATTTTCGAAGCCAATACCGGCCATTTAGGCGGGGCCATTAGAAATGTCGATGGTTTAATCATTCTAAAAAGCGTGGAGTTCAATAATAACTCAAACCCGGAAAATATGTTTGAAGGCGTTGGCGGGGCGATAAACAATAGCGGCAATAGCCTACTGATCGTTTCCGATTCCAAATTTATCGGAAATCACGTCCGGGCCAATTCCGGGGGCATTGACAATAACTCGACAAGCGTTTTGTTAAT